>DAINCT010000116.1:258-9618 GCA_036732245.1 Chloroflexota bacterium
CATCAGCGATAAGAAAGGTCAGTAACGCGGAAGACGTTCCGGATGATGTGGCCGGAGCCATGGAGGCTGTTGGGTCCGTGATGACGACCTCTCCTTACATGCCCTCGGGGGCCATCGTAGTACGACTTGAAAGAGTTGTCAAGTCAGCGAATTGCCTCACAATCCCACTTGCCGAGCGGAAATACTTTGCCTACAATCCATCCAACCTGGGGAGAAGTACGAATGGGCGTGAGGTAAGAGAGAAAACGCCGACGCTAGAGAGCCGTGAGTAAGCAGTAGATGAGGGCATCCGGTGAGGAGCGAAGCAGGCTATGTGTTGTCTTGCTTCCACATCACAGACGCTGCAGGTGCTGAGAGATACCCGAGTTTGGTCTTTTTTAAAACGCTGGGAACTCACCGGAATGGTGGGGAAGCCGCGGTTTCGCGCCGAACTCCGAGTAAAAGATGTTCAGGGGAGAAGAGGGGTCTGGGAGATCACGTGGCGATGGCCAAATGGCCGGGCCACGTTTCAGTACGGCGCGCCCATACACCCGAACAGCGTTCATGTTATCTGGCGCCGAATCGGAACCCACGCCATATTGCGCGATCCTTAGCCGGTCTAGTTCTCTTTCTCGAATGAAGCGAGGAAATCCTCGTCCGTTTCGTACGTGACACCCGCGCCTTCTCGAATTTCCCGTGAGGCTTCTCGCTCACCCGCCTGCCATTCGGGCGTCCAGAACCACGCCTGATCAGGATCGATTTCACGCCGGTGAGTTTGGTGCCAGGCAACCAGGCCGCGAGCATCCTCCGCCGTCAGGTCGATACCCTCAACGACAGGAACTGGCTCTCCTTGCTGGAGCGCAAGAAGCAACCAATCTTCCAGAGCCTCGTAAAGATCACGGACAACGTCGTGCTCGTCACTCAAGACGCTGACGTCGCGAGTAAAATCCACCCCGGCCCAGACGGTTCCGCTCTCGCCGAGCGGCTTCACCACGCGGTGATGCAGGATTGCTTTGAGGATGTAATCCTGCACGACGCTGAGTTGCTGCATGGCTTCGACTCCCGGGATGATTGTCCCGTTTCTACTTCCTGATGATACATCCGAAGTAGCACGCCAAGCAGTCCGAACGCGAGGGCACCGGAAGGGTTCTCCGCGGATCAAAGTAACCATGTTAGGGGCACAGGCAGTTACCCGCACATCGGCAGCGTTCAAACGCTCACGGGGCCGGTCCCGATCAAGGGCAGTTGGCTCTCGGTCGATGCCAAGACCCGCGGCAAGTCCTTTCGCTTCATCACAACCCATCTGCTTGGCCCGGTCCTGGATGGGTCGCCAGATCCTCTTTTGCCGCAGCAGGCGCAGGACATCGGGAGCAAACAGTCTATGCTGTGAGGCATCGCCCCGTGATGCGCCACTCAAAATGGAGAGCAAGCCTGACTGTTAGTGCAGATCCGTTAGACCGCTTGCGCGCGTTGTGTCTCGCCCTGCCGGAGACCACCGAACGACTCAGTCATGGCGAACCGACCTGGTTCGTACGCGACAAAAAGACGTTCGTGATGTACGCGGATCATCACCATGACGAGGTATTGGCATTCTGGTGTGCCGCACCACCGGAGGCGCAGGATCTCCTGGTATCCGGGGACCCGGAACGGTACTTTCGCCCGCCGTACGTGGGGCATCGCGGCTGGCTCGGCGTCCGGTTGGACGCGGAGGTGGACTGGGAGGAGATCGGTGAACTGGTGCTGGACGCGTATCGAACTGTGGCGCCGAAGCGGCTCCTGAATCTGCTCGACGAACCGGAGCAAACGTGATGCGGTTACGGGGGAGACAGATGGATGGGGCTCAATGCCGACGACTCGCCTCCGGAGCGCTCGCGTCAATGATCGTGGTCGCCGTGGCTGCCCTCAGCCCCGCAACCGTACTTCCCATGACGGCGCTTGCTGAGCCTGCGGGCGGCCCAAGTGGATGTCATGCTTGGTCACCGGTCTTCCAGCCCATCCTGGGAGGGCTGGCGGCGGGACAAATCGAGGTGGCGCTACCGGCCTACCTGCCCCCACTTGGTCCACATGTCTACGTTCACGTCAATATCGACGAACCACCCAAGACCTACCAGGTGACCCTGACCAGCAGCCGATCGGAGCACATCACCAAGACGAGCGTCCTGTTAGTCATGCACGGCAATGCAGGTAACCACCTGCCACGGACCCGCCCGAGCCCCGCGGCACGAGTCAACGGCAAACCGCTGTATCTGAAAGCGGATGCGTATGGATTCGCCGGGTTGAGCTGGTTTTACCGGAGTGGAGGCATCACCTATACCGTGGCGGCGCCGGCTTTTGTGCCACTCTCCACCCTGATCCGCATCACGGGCTCGCTTGTACCGGCGCCACTACGGCGCACGCCGATTACCAACGGCACCGGCAAGGTGTCGCCGGCCTGTCCATAGGACTCAATTACTGTTTGCACTCACGGGAGCTCGGCGCAGGATGCGCAATAATCCCCTGGCCGGAATCGGAATCCAGGCGGGCCGGTTATTGAACTCGTAATTCAGCTCGTAGATCGCCTTCTCCAGCTCAAAGACGGCGACCACCTGCCGGAACGCATCGGCGTTGGCGGGCATGAACCGCGGCCCGGTATGGTCGGCAGTCGTCGCGCAATACCCTTCCAGGAAGGCGTCACGCGCCAGTTCCTCCCAGGCCAGCGCCCAGCTCTCTAGTTCAGCCTTCTCCTCTTCGTTCGACGACCGATCCTCCCAGACCTGATAGAGGACTGCATAGGCGGCGTAATTGAAGGAACGAAGCAAACCTGCGACGTCCTTCAAGGGACAGTGTTTGGCCCGGCGTTCGGCCAGTGTGCGGGCCGGTTCACCTTCGAAATCGAGGACGACAAAGTCGCTTCCGGTCTGGAGGACCTGGCCCAGGTGGTAATCGCCATGGCATCTGGTCTTATAGCAACCATCTTTTTCCAGCACATCCAGCCCGCACATCATCTCGAGAAACGCGGGCTCTTGATCGACGATCAGGCCGAGAAGCTCTTGCTGTTCGGTCGGCAGTTTGAGCATGCGATGGCGCGCGGCCTCCATCACGTGTTTGATGAGGCCGGCGATATCTTCCTCCCAACGACCGGTGTCTTGCCGCGTGATCAACTCCGGTTGGAAGTCGGGAAGCTCGGTCTCGGACGCCAGTGCAGTGTGCATGAGGCCGGTAATCGCGCCTAGCCGACGCATCGCATCCTGCATGGTCCCCGCGCATCGCGCCGCCTGATCCGTCTGTTCAAGCGGGGAATATCTCTCATGCTCCGTGAGGAATACCAGCACGCCGGCGAAGTAATCGCGTACCCGAGTCAGGGCATTGGTGTAGCCGTCTCCCTCATTGGAGACGAAGTCTTGCAGAACTCCCATCGAGATGGCCGGAGCCCCTCCGGCCTGGTATTCAATAAATCCGGCGACCCGCGGCACAAATCTAAAGTCCGTCTGCGTGGTCAGGTAATACGGCACCTCAAAGTCGGGATTGGGTCCGGCCGACAATTTGCGAAACGCCTTCAGGATCAATTCACCGTTGTAGACAATCGACGTATTGCTCTGCTCCGTGCTGATGCGGTCGATCGTTCGCACCTCGCGCGTACCCATGCAACCGGGAACGTGGCGAAAGATGAGCTTGCCGGCCGGTGATGGAAACTCCTGGTCATCGAACATTCCCTGATAGAACGCGACGCAGATTGCATCCTCAGCAAATGCATCGTAGACCCACACCTTCTCTCCAGGCATCTCGAGGACAAAAGCCGCTCCATGGGGCTGCGCTCCGATCGCTTCCGGCACCCGTTTTTCCGGTTTGAAGGCCAGGGGCAGTTGATATATTTCAGGATCCGCGCGGGCGTAGGAAATTTCCACCAGCAGCATGCCCAACAGATCGTCGCCGCCCTCGAGCAGCTCAAAATCAACCAGCTCAATGCCCTTGATTTTTCGAGCTTTGCTGCCGAACCAACGCTTACTCCTGAAATATTCCGGGTCGATATCCCGAACCAGGGGACCGATCATCGCTCGCACCCACGCTTCGCTGGAAGGACCGTTCATCTCTATCCACCCCTATCGTTGCCTGCGTTGTCGAGGTTGGTCTGCCGTATTATCTACCAGGAAAGAGTGGCAATCTGCTGCCGAATTCGGGGTGGACTGAGCGATAATTGAACGGTGCCTCGCGCGGATCGCGGTACGACTACCTAACCAGTGTGGGGAGGAACCCATGACGACGCGTCAGGGGACGAGTACGCCGACCGAGTCAACGTGTCACGATGGTTGCAGGATGCCGGCACGGTGAGCGAAGCACCGGTGCCAGGTGACCCGCAACTCCGCCTCGAGTCGTATACCGCCGAGAATCTCGAGATCCTGATCGAACATATCTCGCCCGAAATCGACGGCGGACGATATCGCGCCAAGCGCGTCGTGGGGGATCTTTTCGAGGTTCAGGCCGATATTTTCCGCGAAGGGCACGACCAGATCGCCGCGGTGCTCGAGTACCGCCCGGTACCAGACTCGACGATCACCGACTCCGAGTGGCACGAAGTTCCGATGCAGCCATTGGTGAACGATCGCTGGTCCGGTCAGTTCCCGCTACTGGACTTGGGAACGTACCGCTATCGCATACAGGCGTGGAACGATCGCTTCGGCACCTGGCGGCGAGATATGGAAAAGCGGGTTCAGGCCGCACTGGTCGCGGAGAGTGACGTGCTGGAGGGCGTGGCCCTGGTAGAGGGTACGTCCACGCGTATGTCGAGCGGTGACGCAGGGCGAGCGCACGAACTGGTGGCCGCGGTGACGAAGGCTGCAACTCCCCTCAAGGGGGGCGGGCTCTTACTGGCAGCCGATGTGAGCGAGTTGATGAACCGCTACCCGGATCGCTCGAGCCCTGCCATTTCCGGCGAGCTGGAAGTTACGGTGGATCCGGTGGTCGCTCGCTTCGCCGCCTGGTACGAACTCTTCCCACGTTCCCAGGGCGAACCCGGACTGCACGGCACGTTCCGAGACGTAATGCAGCAATTGCCACGCGTAGCACGGATGGGCTTCGATGTGCTGTACCTGCCGCCGATTCACCCGATCGGCCGCACGAACCGCAAAGGGCGAAACAACACGCTGGACGCCGGCCCTGATGATGTTGGTTCGCCCTGGGCCATCGGTAACGAAGAAGGTGGACACAAATCCATCGAGCCGGCCCTGGGAACGCTGGAGGACTTCGACGAACTGGTAGCGGAAGCCCGGAAGCAGGGTATCCAGATCGCTATGGATTATGCCATTCAGTGCTCGCCGGACCACCCGTATGTGAAGGAGCACCCAGAGTGGTTCTTCATCCGTCCTGACGGCACCATCAAATATGCTGAGAATCCGCCCAAGCAGTACCAGGATATATATCCGATCAACTTCTACTGTGAGGACCAGGAGGCCCTCTGGGAAGAGCTTCGGAGCATCGTCCTCTTCTGGATCGGACACGGCGTCACCGTCTATCGGGTAGACAACCCTCACACCAAACCGTTTCCCTTCTGGGAGTGGATGATCGGCACGATCAAGCGGCAGCATCCCGAAGCCGTGTTTCTGGCCGAGGCGTTCACTCGACCCAAGGTGATGAAGGCGCTGGCCAAGATCGGATTTACTCAGTCCTACACCTACTTCACCTGGCGCAATACCCAATGGGAGCTTATTGAATACCTGACCGAGTTGACCCAAACCGAGATGAAGGAGTATTTCCGGGGCAATCTCTGGCCCAATACCCCCGACATCCTTCACGAGTTCCTGCAGCATGGCGGACTACCGGCATTCACGTTGCGACTCGTCCTGGCGGCGACACTCTCTTCCGTCTACGGCATGTACGGCGGCTATGAACTCGGTATTAATACCCCGCTGCGGCCCGGATCTGAAGAATACCTGGATTCCGAAAAGTTCCAGATCGCCCACTACGATTGGAACCAACCGCACTCCCTGAGCAACTTCATCGGGCGCATCAACCGGATCAGACGGAACAATCCCGCGCTACAGCTGTACGATAATCTGCGTTTCTATTCCAGCGGCAACAACGAACACATCCTGGTCTATGGCAAGGCGACGCCCGACGGGGTGAATCGCATTCTGATCGTGGCCAACCTCGACCCGTTCAACGCACATGAGACCTGGATAGGCGTTCCGTTCTGGGAGTGGGGCTTTACTGCAGACGAGCCCTACCGGGTACACGATCTTCTCACGGACGAGACGTACATCTGGCAGGGTGAATACAACTTCGTGCGGCTCGATCCGGCTCGACAACCGGCTCACGTTTTCGCGGTAAGCGCGTACGCCACACCCCTGGAACTCACGCTCGAGACGAGAGAAATCGACTTCTCGTGACGAAGGGACTCGACTAATTCTTACCAATGCTCGCGATGCAACACGTCGTCGAGCTGTCTTCGCCCTCGCTTCAATGAGGGAGATTTCACGTCGGGTGCGCCGTGGCCGATCATGGTTACGCCGATTGGGATAAATTCGTCTGGAATGCCGAGCAAGCGCTGCAGGCCTGCCTGGTCCCATACGCCGACGAATGCACCTGCCAGGCCCTCATTGACGGTCGCAAGCAGGATGAGCATCAATGCACAGCCGGCGTCGGTATGCCAGTACGGCACCGGCCACTCCATCTCTTCCGCGTCCGGATCCGGTTTCTTGTCGGGCTCGCGATACCGTTCTTTATAAACCTGTTCGCTGGTGCATATGATGATTTGCACGGGAGCACCGGAGATAAAGGGATCGAGGCCTCCTGTGACATACCCGGCTTCACCCGCGATATCGGCCACCTGCCGTCGCGTGTCGGCATCGATCACCACGACGAAGGACACTCCCTGACTGAAACCGGCGCTGGGCGCATGCTGTGCGGCCGCGACTATGCGATCGACGGTTTCAGCCGATACAGGCTCTGACGTGAAGTGGCGGACCATGCGTCGTTTGAGCACCACATCGTAGAAATCCATAGGCCCAGTATACGGACGGCTTGCCAGTGACACGTCCGCGGTGGTCATCCAACCGTCATATAGGAGAAACGATATCGTCATCTCGCTCGACGACACTGGAAGGGTAGAGACCAACCAAGTTTGGTCATGTAAGGGGCCTTGGATGAAAGTAGAATCAGTACAATCGAACTTCGGAGCGACGGAACGCCTCGACACTCGGAAGGACGGACAGTTATGCGCCTCCTCGTAGTGGAAGATGATCGTTCGCTGGCGGAAGCGCTCCGCCGCGGCTTAACACAGGAGGGACACGTCGTGGACGCGGTCCATGACGGCACCGAGGGGCTCGACCTCGCCCAGAGCGGGGTGCACGATGCTCTTATCCTGGATGTGATGCTTCCCGGGCAGGACGGCATGGCGGTGGCCCGCCGCTTACGTGCCGACGGCATCCATCTTCCTATCCTCATGCTCACGGCTCGAGACTCGCTGCCCGATCGGATCAGCGGATTCGATGCCGGAGCCGACGATTACCTCACGAAACCGTTTGCGTTCGAGGAGTTGTTGGCTCGTTTACGTTCTATCACGCGACGTGGCACCGGCGTGATCGCGGAGGAGCGCCTGGTGGTCGGGGATCTGATGATGGATACCGTCTCCCGTGAAGTGACCCGGGCGGGGGCGGGTGATTGACCTCCCGCCCCGCGAGTACGCACTGCTGGAGTATCTGATGCGCCATCCCGGTCAGGCACTCAGCCGGACCATGATCCTGGATCGAGTCTGGGAGTATGGCTTTGACTCGTTTGCCAACGTGGTCGATGCCGCCATCCTTCGCCTGCGGAAAGCCGTCGATGAGGGCTACGAGCAGCAGTTGATTCAAACGGTACGCGGCGTAGGATACCGAATCAAGGCCTAGCGTTCACCGTTTTGCCCAGCCGGATTTACTTCCCGGCGCGTGTCGTTCCTTTGTGCGTGCGGACGGTATTGGTATGGTATCGAGCGGTGCGACTCGTACCCATGTGCGGACAGGTACGCGTCGTGGTCGCTCCGCCCCCGGCGATGCGAGCGTGGAAGCGACCGGAGGCTGCGAACGCACCTCCAGCTGGGGCCGAGGCCGCAGCAGCCAGCATCAGGGGAAGGACCCATCGTCGAGCAGTCGTGCGAATCATGCGTATTCCTTTCGATTGTCGAAGGGTTTCTGCGGTCCACTCCACAGTACGTGCGACAACGGGCATCTTCCAGACACAAGTCGCACGACCGTGTACACAACCACGCGCACGTTGTGGTGTGACCGGGACATAGACGTCACGAAACGGTCACCTCGCAGGAATTGAGGCGTCATCTGACGGTGGCAAAGTGACTGAGTAGGCATGTGCGCTCGGCATGCACCGCACCTGGCAATACTCCGGGCATTGGCTCTTTCACAGGAAGGACATCCCTCAGGCATGAGAATGCATGGCCCGGCAGAAACGCATTCAGTGCCTTTCGGCGACGTACTCAAGCATTACCGCGTGGCCGCGTCCCTCACGCAGGAAGAATTGGCGGAAGGGGCCGGCGTAAGCCGGCTCACGATCAGTGCGCTGGAGCGGGGAGTTCGACATATTCCTCACAAAGACACGCTGCGTCGCCTGGCCGATGCTCTGCAACTGCCGGAAAGGGATCGTGATCGTCTTCACCGTGCCGCCCGCAAGGCGGTTCCCGGAGGAGGGTTGCAGGCGCCCGATCATGCCTCCGTTCCCAGTTCGCTCATGTCTCCCCCGCTCACCGGGCGAACGCGTGAACTGGATGTAATCGAACGTCATATCGAGGGTGAAGGCCCCCAACTTCTAGTCGTGGCCGGCGAACCGGGCATTGGCAAGACGCGACTTCTGCGCGAGGCGGAAGCGTATGCGCTGCGGTACGGCTTCAGAGTGCTGCACGGCGACGCCCAAAGACGTCGCATTGCCGAACGATATGCACCCATATCCGAGGCTCTGGCGCACCACCTGTACCAACAGGGACCGTTGCAGCGTCGAGCCATCATTCGATCCTTTCCGTGGTTGGTGCGCTTGCTTCCCGAGTTTGCCGGTGACCTGGCGGAGCAGCTCCCCACGATCCCGCGCGACGGCGAACCGAGGCTGATGTTCGAAGCCGCCGCGGAGTATCTGTTCGCCCCCCACGCCGATGGTTCGGAACCCTCGCTCGGCACATTACTGGTCCTCGATGATCTGCAATGGGCCGGGCCGGACACGCTGGAACTCCTGACCGCACTGGTCAGGAAACGACCGGAGGGAAATGGTGCGCCGCTGCGACTGATCGGGGCGTATCGCGACACCGAGGTACAACTAGATGATATTTTGCCCAGAGCGCTGGCCGATCTCGTGCCGGGTCGGCTGGCCACCGAATTAACCCTCGGCCCATTGGAGCCGGAAGAAGCCACAAAACTGCTGCAAACG
>DAINCT010000117.1:0-9469 GCA_036732245.1 Chloroflexota bacterium
AAGGGCATGGGTGACGTAATGCATCGGCGGGTAGCCCTGCCAGTAGTCGGGGAACCCGTCCAGATTCTGGATGTGGAATCCACGATACAGGGTAAGGCTGCCGAACTCGCCACGACGGTACATCTCTTCGACCGTCAGATATTCGCGTCCGTTGACGGCGGTCTCCATCATCATGTAGTTCCGGCCACTCGCCGCCTGCGCGGCCACCACACGGTCGATATCCGCCAGTGAGGTTGCCATGGGCACGGCGCAGGCGCAGTGCTTGCCGGCATTCAAAACGGCGACGGACAGGTCAGCATGCAGGTGCACCGGGGTCAGGATATGGACAGCGTCGATCTCCGGGTCCCGTACGGCGTCCTCGAAGCTCGAGTACGACTCACGTACCGCGAAGCTCTCGGTCACCTCATGTAGGCGCTCCGCATCCGGATCGACCAGTACGACGCGCGCCACATCCGGGTGGCTGAGGTAGATGGGGACGAACTCCTTGCCGAAACCGAGACCGACGACGGCGATCGTGAGGCCGTGGTCACTCACCCGACACCTCCTTTTAAGAGATATTCGGGGCGTTTATAACTGTTTATACTTCTCGCTCCTCCGTTTACGCCGTGTTTATGCCGGGACGCCCACAGTAAGTGTGGATAGGTGTTTCGGGGGTATAAGGAGTGGTGACCGGTGCGATCCTGGTGGTCGAGGATGACACCACGCTGGTGCGGTCCATCGTGCGAAATCTTACTGCACGCGGTTATGCCGTGAGAAGTGCGGAGACCGTGGCGACCGCAGTGCAGGCACTCGACGTCGAGTGTCCCGACCTGGTGCTACTCGATATCGACCTGCCCGACGGCTCCGGCTGGGATGTCTTGCGCTCGCTGCGCGCTGGGACCTGCGCGGACGCGGCGGTGATCGTCATCTCCGCGTTGCGACCCAATGCGCGCTTAGCCGGGGAGTTCCGATGCGTGGCCGTGCTGGAAAAGCCGTTTCCGATGGAGTCGCTGCTGCGCCTGATCACCGAATCACTGAATCACGTTGAGGGGGAAGCTTCTCAGGAAGTCATCCCCTAAGAGAGGAAAGCACTTGAGTGATCTTCTATTCGTCGTTATTACGATCGTATTTCTACTTGTCAACATAGCGTTCGCGTACGGGTGCGACGCATTGATGGGAGCTTCCCGATGATCGAAAACATCCTGCTGACGATTGTTTCGGTAGCAGTCTTCATCTATCTCATCGTGGCCCTCATCCGGCCGGAGGTGTTCTAACCATGCCCTCCTGGTTAATCGGCAACGCTGTCGCCCAGTGGGCGCTCTACAGCGTGATCTTGTTGCTCTCCGCCAGACCGGTCGGGAGTTACATGTTCAGCATTTTCACCGGTCAGCGCACGTTTTTACACCCGGTGTTACGCCCGCTCGAGGTTGGGATCTATCGCCTCACGCGCGTGGACGAACAGGAAGAGATGCGATGGTACACCTATATCATCGCTCTCGTCGCCTTCAGCGTAGTTGGGATCCTGGTCACGTACCTGATCGAGCGTACCCAGCAGTGGCACGGCAGTTTCTTTAATCCCCAGGGTCTGCCGAATGTGACGCCGGTACTCGCCTGGAACACCGCGGTCAGCTTCACCACAAACACCAACTGGCAGAACTACACCGGTGAAGCCACCATGAGTTATCTAACCCAAATGGCAGGGCTTGCCACCCATAACTGGATGTCGTCAGCGACCGGTATCGTGGCGGCGGTGGCCCTGGTGCGGGGGCTGGCGCGCCGTACGGCGAGTGGGCTTGGTTCCTTCTGGGTGGACCTGACCCGGTGCATCCTGTATCTCTTGCTGCCGATGTTGATTGTCTTTACCTTCTTCTTGATCTGGCAGGGTGTACCCCAGAACTTCAGCGCGTACACCGTGGCCCACACCGTGGAAGGCGCGACTCAGACGATCGCTCAGGGACCGGTTGCCACGCAGGAAGCGATCAAGATGCTTGGCACCAACGGCGGCGGCTTCATGAACGCCAACTCTTCCCATCCCTTCGAAAGCCCGACGCCGCTCTCCAACTTCTTCGAGATGCTCTCGATCTTCCTGCTTGGCTCCGGCCTGGTCTACATGTTCGGCAAATGGGTGGGGAATACCAAGCAAGGATGGTCCCTCTGGGCTGCCATGTTCATCCTCTTCTCGATCGGCTTCTTTACAGCGGTGGGCTTCGAGCAGAACGGCAACCACCTCATTGCCTCGCAGGCGCATATGCAAACCGTGGCGACCTCAAACCAGCCGGGCGGCAACATGGAAGGCAAAGAGGTCCGCTTCGGCATCGTCGACTCGGCGATGGTCGCGACGATTACCACCGACGCGTCGTGCGGCGCCATCAACGCCTGGCACGACAGCTTCATGCCACTGGCCGGACTCGTCCCTCTGACCAACATGGCGACCGGGGAGGTGATCTTCGGCGGTGTAGGAGCTGGTCTCTACGGCATGTTGATGTACGCCATTCTGGCCGTCTTCATTGCAGGTCTCATGGTCGGTCGCACTCCCGAGTATCTGGGCAAGAAGGTCGAAAGCTTTGAGATCAAGATGGCAAGCATCGCCCTGCTCATTTCACCTTTGAATATCCTGTTCTTTGCAGCGTTAGCCATCGTCGGCACCTGGGGAACGGCGGCGATCTTCAATTCCGGCCCGCACGGTCTGACCGAGGTGCTCTATGCGTTTACCTCGATGAACGCCAACAACGGGTCCGCATTTGCCGGCCTGGGCACAGGTACGCCGACGTTGCAGCCCGCATTCAACTTCTACAACGTCGCCGGTGGCATCGCGATGTTCATTGGCCGATTCCTCTTCCTCACGCCGCTCATCGCGATCGGTGGATCGATGGCACGCAAGAAGACAGTGCCTGCGAACCTGGGCACCTTCCCGACGGATGGCCCGACCTTCAGCATCTTGCTGGTTGCCGTCATCGTCATCGTGGCCGCGTTGACCTACTTCCCCGCCTATTCGCTCGGCCCAATCATCGAGCAACTCTTGCTGAACGCCGGCAAGAGTTTTTAAGGAGAGTCATTGATGACAATTTCTTCCCCGCTGCAGGAGCAGCAGGAGTCGGCGCCGCAACCCTCAGGGCACCAGGGTGAGCAACGGCGTCAAAGTCGAGCGCTGTCCATCTTCGACCGCAATATTCTGCGGCAGGCCACGATCGACAGTATCCGGAAGCTGGATCCACGGGTCCAATTGCGGAACCCGGTTATGTTCGTGGTCCTGGTCGGCGCGATTGTTACGACCATCGAGTTTGTGCGCTCTCTGATACCGGGCTCCGGCCTCGGGGCGGATCGTTTCTTCATCGCCGCCGTCTCGGTGTGGTTGTGGTTTACCGTGCTCTTCGCCAACTTCGCCGAAGCCATGGCGGAAGGACGCGGCAAAGCGCAGGCCGATACCCTGCGCCGCACCCGGACCGACGCACAGGCGAAAAAGCTCCTGCCCAATGGTGAAATCCAGACCGTGTCCGCGACCGAACTCCGACGGGACGACATGGTATTGGTCGAGGCCGGCGACCTTATTCCCGGCGACGGGGATGTGGTGGAAGGGGTCGCTTCGGTGAACGAGGCTGCGATTACGGGAGAGAGCGCTCCGGTTATCAAGGAACCTGGGACCGACATTCGTTCCTCGGTTACAGGCGGCACCACGATTGTCAGCGACCATCTCAGGATTCGCATCACGGCCAATCCCGGTGAAACCTTCATCGACCGCATGATCGCACTGGTGGAGGGAGCCAACCGCCAGAAGACTCCCAACGAGATCGCGCTCAACATTCTGCTGGCTTCGCTGACGATCATTTTCCTGCTGGCGGTCTATACGCTCCAGCCTTTCGCCGTGTACTCAGGCAGTGCCGTCGCCGTAACCACTCTGGTTGCCCTGCTGGTGTGTCTCATCCCGACCACCATCGGCGGGCTGCTTTCCGCGATTGGCATCGCGGGCATGGACCGGCTGGTGCAGTTCAACGTGCTGGCGATGAGTGGTCGCGCGGTCGAGGCCGCTGGTGATGTGGATACCCTCCTGCTGGACAAGACCGGAACCATCACCTTCGGCAATCGTCTGGCTTTCGAGTTCGTCCCGGTGGGTGGCCATTCCGAACGCGAGCTGACCGAGGCGGCGCTGCGATCGAGCCTGGCTGATGAGACGCCGGAGGGCAAGAGTATCGTCTCTCTGGCGGAACAGAAGGGCGTTCAGATCGACGAGCAGGCGGTAAGAGGCGCCGAATTGGTGGCGTTCACGGCTGAAACACGCATGAGTGGCATCAGACTCGACGGGAATCAAACCATGAAGGGAGCGGTCGACGCTATCCAGCGCATTACTCCCAACGCACCAGCCGCACTGGCCGAAGCGGCCGATCGCATCTCCCGTGAAGGCGGAACGCCACTCGCCGTGGCACACAACGGGGAGGCGCTTGGAGTCATCTATCTCAAGGACACGGTCAAGCCGGGCATGCGCGAACGCTTCGACGAGTTGCGTCGGATGGGCATTCGTACGGTCATGGTGACCGGCGACAACCGTCTCACTGCTGCCACCATCGCCGCCGAGGCAGGTGTTGACGACTTCGTAGCCGAGAGCAAGCCAGAGGACAAGATCGGTCTCATCCGAACGGAGCAGGCCGACGGCAAGTTAGTGGCGATGACGGGAGACGGCACCAACGACGCACCCGCGCTGGCACAGGCGGATGTCGGCATGGCGATGAACTCGGGAACGCAAGCCGCCAAAGAGGCCGGCAACATGGTCGACCTCGACAACAATCCGACGAAGCTGATCGAGGTCGTGGCCATCGGCAAACAGCTGCTCATCACGCGTGGAGCGCTGACCACCTTCAGCATCGCGAACGACGTCGCCAAGTACTTTGCCATCCTGCCCGCCATGTTCAGCACGCAGTTCCCACAGCTCAACGCGCTGAACGTGATGCAACTTTCCACTCCGCACTCGGCGGTCCTCTCGGCCGTTATCTTCAATGCCCTCATCATCGTGGCCCTCATTCCGCTGGCGCTACGAGGCGTGAAGTATCGACCGGTGGGCGCCGCCGCGGTGCTCCGACGCAACCTGCTGATCTACGGCCTGGGCGGCATCATTCTGCCGTTCATCGGCATCAAGATCATCGACGTCATTCTGACCATTCTTCATCTCACCGCATAAGGATTTCACATGAGCGCAAATGCACCATCGCAGCAACTTGGCGGCTCACCACAAATTGATGCTCCAACTACGCGAAGCTCCATCCGCGGGTTGGCAGTGACCTCCATCTTGATGACCATAGTCCTGATGGTCGGGACCGGGATCATCTACCCACTCGTGATGACCGGAATCGCCCAGGTGGTCTTCCACGACCAGGCCAACGGCTCGCTCATCAAGAACGCGAAGGGCCAGGTAGTCGGCTCGAGCCTGATCGGACAGAATTTCACCCAACCGCGGTACTTCCACCCACGGCTGTCCGCGGCCGGCAAAGGATACGACGCCACCTCATCCGGCGGCACCAACCTTGGCCCGACGAACAAAGTTCTACTGAAGAACACGATCGCTCAAGTCAATCTAATTCGCAAGGAAAACAACCTCCCTGCGAACTACGTTCTCCCATCCGATGCGGTGTCGACCTCGGCCAGCGGACTCGATCCTGATATCAGCCCGGCCTATGCCGATCTGCAGGTGCCACGCGTCGCCAAAGCGAGAGGCTTGAGTAAGGCCACCGTCCTGGCGCTGGTCAAGAAGCATACGGACGGCCGAACGCTTGGCGTCCTGGGTGAGCCTCGCGTGAATGTTCTACAGCTCAACATTGCTCTGGACAACACGAAAAGATAGGGGTGGAGATCAGCCGTGACAGCGCTTACCTTGCTCGTCCCATATACCAAAAGTGATGCGTCGGCCCGCTTGCTGCGGCTCGCCTGTCGTATCGTGGCGGCTGAACGAGGACGGGTGATGGTGATGTCCGAGGTAGAGCGTATCCTGGCCCACGCCTCGTAGAGGCTACTCGAGGAAGTAATGTCAAACGAGCTTCGACGCTCAGACCCCGACGTCCTACTGGCCCGCCTAAAGGCCGAAGAGGAGACTCCACGGGGAAAGCTCCGCATCTGGCTGGGAGCAGCACCGGGAGCGGGAAAGACCTACGCGATGCTCTGTGAAGGGCACCGGCGGAAGTCACGTGGTACCGATGTGGTCATCGGATTCGTAGAGCCATACGATCGCCCGCATATTAAGGAGCAGCTGGAAGGACTCGAGACAGTTCCCCCGCGGGAGATCCCGTACAACGGCACTGTCCGGCTGGAGATGGATATAGATGCCGTGCTGGCGCGGCACCCTAAGGTCGCGCTGGTCGATGAACTGGCCCACACGAACATCCCGGGGTCGAAGCATGAGAAGCGCTATGAGGACATCCGGGAATTGCTGGATGCCGGCATAAGCGTTATTACGACGGTGAACGTTGGAAACATTGAGAGTCTGAGCGATTACGCGGAGCAGATAACAGGCATCGAAACGCAGGAGACGGTGCCGGATAGCGTCCTCGACGAGGCTCAGCAGGTCGAGTTGATCGACCTGGCGCCAGAGGTGTTTATCCAGCGCATGAAGGACGGGTGCATCTTCCCTTCCGAGCAAGCTGAGCAGGCTCTCCAGACCGTTTTTACGCAAAGCAATTTGACCGCCCTCCGTGACCTGGCGCTGCGAGCGACGGCGAGAGAGGTCGAGGAGAAACTGGACACGTATTTGCACGACCGAAAGCTCGAGGGCTTGGTGATTGGTGAACGGGTCATGGTGGCGGTCGATCACCGTCCTTCCGGAAAGGCCCTGCTCCGTCGAGGTTGGCGCCTGGCGGCGGCGCTGAAGGGCGAGTTCATCGTGGTTCACGTTGAACCGGTGGAAGGACGACGCAAACCTCAAAGCGCTGAAGACGAGCAGCAACTCGAGGCGAATCTACAATTTGCCGAGGACCTGGGGGCAGAGATCGTCCAGTTGCGAGGCAAAGTATCAGCTGAATTGATCGCCTATGCTCGGGGCCACCACGTCTCGCATCTCTTCATCGGGCATCCCAGCCACTCACGTTGGGGAGAATTCTTCCGCGGTTCAGTGACGAACACCGTTCTCCGGCAGGCGCCGGGGATCAGCGTTCACGTGATTGGTAGAGTCAGCGCGTCCATTGCGAAAGAGAAGCATTGACCATTCACTGACGGCCTATACACTCCCACCATGACTCCGTCTGTTGTAGGATACTAACCCTATGAACCTGGCCGAGAAGGTTTCAGCCGAGCCGTCAAAACGCGGGTCCTTCCGCATCTTTCTGGGTGCTGCTCCGGGTGTGGGGAAGACTTACGCCCTGCTGGAAGAAGGGCATCGACTGAAATCTAGCGGTACGGATGTCGTCGTGGGTTTGGTCGAGACGCACGGTCGACCGCACACCGCCGAGCAAATCAAGGACCTCGAAGTGGTGCCACCCCGGCAGATTCCATACAAGGGCGTGCTCCTGCAGGAGATGGACACCGATGCAGTCCTCGCACGCCGACCGCAAGTGGTACTGGTCGATGAGTTAGCCCACACCAATGCTGCCGGGTCTCGGCACGACAAGCGGTATCAGGATGTTTTCGACCTGTTGAACGCCGGCATTGATGTCATCTCGACGATAAACATCCAGCACGTCGAGGGTCTGAACGACGTAGTAGAACAGATGACGGGGGTGCGCGTGCGTGAGACGGTGCCCGATTGGGTTCTGGATGAGGCCGATCAAATCGAACTGATCGATATGGCTCCCGAGGCCCTCATTCGACGTATGATCCACGGCAACATTTACGGCCCCGAGCAAGCGAAGCGTGCCCTGGAGAACTTCTTTACCGTCGGAAACTTGACCGCGCTGCGCGATCTCGCGCTCCGTGCGACTGCCAAGGAGGTCGAGGATAGGCTCGCAGGGTACATGCGCGATGATGATTCGCGGAACTCGGCAGTGAGCGACGAGAAGGTGATGGTGGCAATCGACCATCGCCCCGCCGGCAGGAGTCTGATCCGAGAAGGCCGGCGCATGGCGGCAGCCCTCAACGCGGAGCTCGTAGTGGTCTACGTGGAACCGTCTGCGGGTCGACGTCAGGCGCAGTCTGTCGAAGAAGAGCGACAACTTCGTTCGAACCTGCAGTTGGCGGATGAACTGGGGGCCAAGGTGATCCGCCCGCGGGGTAAGGTATCGGACGAGTTGATCAATTACGCTCGGACCAATGGCGTATCGCAACTGGTCATCGGTCATCCCTCACATGGCCGGTGGGAAGAGTTTGTTTTCGGTTCTGTCACGGGTGACATCCTCCGACAGATGTCCGGGATGGATGTGCATGTGATTCCTCACCGCGACCCGCCCCAGCTCAAGCACGCTCAAAGTGACGCGAATCACTGAGGCCGCCCGGCGACGTATTCGATATCGCCGGCGGCGAGAGACTCACCCTCGAATGCACCAAGGACACGTGTGACCGTCTCTACAGGGAGAAGCCGCTCGCCCTGAAAGCAGACACCTGGGAGTCGCCTTGATGTAGCACCGTGTCTGTAGGGCGTGCAGGCCTCAGGTCTTCATCGACTGGGTACTGGTGCGTCGGGTGACAAGACATGGCACGCGGGCTGGCCGGGAGTAACGATCCGGGACCAGATTTTTGCGGCCCATCGGGCGCCGTGTCTGGCTCGCAATCTTAATCACATCTGAATGCCATTCCGCCGTATCTGAATACTTTCTTAATGCGTGGTCTCGTACGAATAGACGTAGACCGGTACTAACCGGTCTCATCCCGCTTCAAGAGGCGAGTATGGAGACCGACGAGTATTTGACGGTGGCCGACGTCGCGACGAGGCTCAAGATTTCACAGGAAACTGTGCGCGAATGGCTACGCACGGATGTGCTCCACGGCTACAACCTCGGAGGCCGTGCGGGGTGGCGTATTCCTGTCTCTGACATCGCACGACTGCTCGAGAGTAGGACCGTGAAGCACCTGCCGACGAATCAGCAGCCGAGATCTGTTGGAGATCGCTAGCGTCGCCGTCTGATCGGGCACGCGCTAGAAAGGACGTTTCCGTGGGCGACGCAACTGCACCTGCAATTGAAACCCAACATCACCTGCGCCGCGCCGTGGGTCCCTGGGGATCGTATACCTGGGGTTATGCGGACGTGGGCGCCGATATCTACGTGGCGCTGGGACTGGTGGTGGCATACGCGGAAGGACTTTCCAACGTCGCATTCCTGTTCGCAGGCCTGCTCTATGTCTGTATTGGCCTGGCCTACACCGAACTCTCCGCCATGTACCCCCTCGCCGGCGGAGGGCAATTGTTTGTCCTGCGCGGACTCGGCGACTTCTGGGGTTTCGTGGCGGGTTGGGCTGTGTTACTCGATTTCACGATCGACATCGGCCTCTTCGCATACTCCTCGGCCGGATACATCGATCACTTCCACGAGCAATGGAGCAAACCGCCCTACATCATCATCGAGGCCATTCTTCTCGTGTT
>DAINCT010000118.1:0-9430 GCA_036732245.1 Chloroflexota bacterium
CCCGGCGCCATTGCATCGGCCAACTATCCGGCGAATCGGCATCGAATACAGCGACATCGCTGCCATGTGTAAGGTGGGCCGTAACCAACGTATCCCGGGAAATCCCCAACGCCGTGGCGAATCTGCTTCGATTTTCCGCCACGCAATCTTCGCTATCCGGAGTGGAATAACCGAGATTGAGCGAGTCATATGGAGGATCGCTTGTTCCCCCGTGGCGAGTGCTTATGCCGTGGCGGATACCGGCAAAGAGGTCGAATCGCAGCAGGTCAATGTCGGCCCGCACCGTCAACTCGGACACCCGGGCTTAACTGACCTGTTCTTGTTCGATGGACGGGGGAGTTACAAGCTTTTCCATCTCGAGCCGCATATCATCCAGATCCGCGAACGACTTGTACACGCTGGCGAAACGGATGTACGCAATCTCGTCGATCTCTCGCAGCGCATCCATGGCATATTCGCCGACAACCGTACTCGGCACCTCGGGCGTACCGAGCCGATGGATGCGGTGCTCGATGTTGCGCGCTATAGCCTCGATGGCGTCTACAGGAAGATCGCGCTTTTCGCATGCCTTCCACATATTCTTCACGAGCTTTTGCCGGTCGAACTCTTCACGTCTACCGTCTCGCTTCACGACCTGCAGACTGAGTGCCACGCGCTCGTAGGTGCTGAAGCGCTGACCACAAGCCGGGCACTCGCGACGCCGGCGAATGCTTTCTCCGGCCTCAATATCCCGAGAATCTACTACCCGCGAGTCATTGTGACCGCAAAACGGGCACTTCATTGCGCTCCCTCAACCTATCCGTTGTTCCGACGACTTATGTAAATGCCTTAAATTGTACCTGAATACCATTATTTAACGACGAGTATTTTCGAACCGGAATCGGCCCGAACTATCCGGCGTCCGCCGGAATCCGGACATGGCGTGCCGGTCTAACGCGACATCCCGAGAACAATTACGTGAAAGATTCCATGCCTTCCAGCTCTTTACAGCTCCACACTAAATCGCCCCCCGCACTTGCATCGCAGTTCGAGTTTTCGCGTCGCCTGGCAACCGTCTTCCGAGCTCGCGGATACGACCTGTACCTGGTAGGAGGGGCGATGCGCGACAGCTTGCTTAACGTAGCGAGTGCCGAACTCGATTTCGCGACGTCGGCAGCTCCGCCCCAAACTGCCGAGCTGCTGGAGGTCTTTGCCGGGCATGCTGCTTATCGGGTTGGCGAAAAATTCGGAACGATCGGCTCTAACGTCGAAGGGTACACGATCGAGGTGACGACCTTTCGATCGCGCGAGGTATATGCGCCAGGCTCACGAAAACCCGTAGTTCAATTCGGACGAACTATTGACGAGGACCTGTCCCGCCGCGACTTTTCGATCAACGCCATCGCGTTCAATCCCATCACTGAGCAACTGATCGATCCATTTCACGGGGTCGAAGATCTAAGGGACCGGATCTTGCGGGCGGTGGGAAGTCCCGATGAACGGTTCGAAGAGGACCCGCTCCGACTACTGCGGGCAGTTCGCTTCGCGGCGCGGTTGCAATTGAAGATCGAGTCCGACACCGCTATCGCCATGAAGCGCAGCGCTCCTGCCCTGAGTTCCATCTCCCGCGAGCGTATTCGAGACGAGTACTCGCGGTTACTCGCGAATGACTATGCCGTGGCGGCACTGACCTTGCTTCGCGATTCGAGCCTCCTCAAGAATTCGGTTCCGGAACTCGAGGAACTGACGCGCATGCCGGATCACGGACCGAATCATCCTCTGTCGCTCTGGGACCACACCATGCGGGTGGTGGAAGCTGTGCCGGCAGAACTAACGGTACGCTGGGCGGCACTGTTGCACGATATCGCCAAGCCGGCCACGCGCTCCCAGGAACCGGACGGCCGAACCCGTTTTTTTCATCACGAAACGCGAGGCGCCGAAATGGCACGCCGGATATTGACCGCTCTACGATATCCGACGAGCGTCGTCGACACGGTCACGTTGTTGGTCGAGACCCATATGCAGCTTCACGCATTTTCACGTGACTGGTCAGACGGAGCCGTGCGACGTCTCTGCCTGCGACTGGGGACGAGGATGGAGAGCGCGCTTGCTCTGGCGAGGGCAGACGCCGCAGGGCATGCTCAGGACGGTTCGTCGGTCAATAGCCCTAAGTTCGACGCACTGGAGGACCGGCTGAAGCAACTGGGATCGGACCAGGTCCAGACTATGAGAAGCCCGCTGTCCGGCGACGATCTCATGCGGCACTACTCGCGCCCGGCAGGACCCTGGATCCGTGTCGTGAAGGATCGCCTGCTGGAAGAAGTACTTGAAGGGACCCTAAGCCGGGATGACCCCGACGCCGCCTGGGCCGTGGCGGACCGTGCGATGAGGGAGGGCTCGTTATGATTCGGCCCAGGTTCTACGCGTGCACGAAGGCGTTGTTGGAGCAAGCGGCACGGCGCGGCCGGCGGGTCTACCCATATGCATGACCGAACGACGGAGGACACCCGGGCGGGGCCCGGCGATGTCACGATCGAGTACGGATCCGACCTCATTTCGGGCGTCGCGGGTCAGCGATTGCTCGATGCAATTCTCGGTGCCGGCTTCGATCATCGGCATATTTGCGGTGGACATGGGTTTTGCACGTCATGTCGAGTGGAAGTAGTGACAGGCTCCGATGGACTGTCCCTGGTCTCGGCGCTCGAGCGGGAACGGCTGGGTAACGACGCCGGACGGTTACGCCTGGCGTGTCAGGCGACGATCCGCGGACCGGTCGCGGTGCGCGTGCCGAAGCCTGTCTCGTCAAGATTCTCGCCAGACGGCGACTAACGGCGAGGCGCACACATGGAGACACCGGTTCGGCCGCCACAATCCGAGGATGAGGAAAACGAGCGCGTAGGTTGCCTGGACATCTCGGTAGCGACCGCCGGCATGGGATGCGCCATGGCAGTCCGTACCCTCATCATCGGAGGTGCCTTCGTCATTCTGATCGTCGTGTTTAAGTTGGCGGGATTCGGCTCAGGTACGGTTCATAACCACGTCCCGCTCACGGCTACTCCGGTAGTCCGATATGGTATCCATGGGTGGGCGCTCGTGCTCGCGTACTTCCTGCACTTCCAGAAAAAGTTCAGATGGCGCGTAGTGAATCAGCTTCATGGTGGTGTTGACGTCCTCCAGCAATTGAAGCCGTTTGGCTTCGCCCAAACGTTTGACGACGACCTGGACGATGGCGAACGCCATTTTGCTCAGAGACAGAAGCGTCTGGTTGCGGTGAACGCGAACTTCGAGGTCCGTCTGGGCAATGCTGCGCAATCCGAACCGCTCGAGGATGTCGATGAGCAAGCCTGTCTCGACGCCGTATCCGGTAAAGAACGGCACAGCCTCGAGCACCTGACGACGACCGGCCATCTCTCCCGCCAGAGGTTGAACCAGGCCCGAGAGCTGGGGATAAAACAAGTTGATTAAGGGCCGCGCTGTAAGCTCCGTGACCCGACCGCCGCCCGTCGTCGAGATTTGGCCTCCCAGGTTGAGCGGCCGGCGGTAGAAGCCCTTCACGAAACCGAGGTGCGGCTGGGTGAGCAAAGGCCCCAGGAGACCATAGACGAACTTCGGATTGAAGCCGGTGATGTCCGAGTCGATCCAGACCAAAATGTCGCCGGTCGTGGCATGGAGGCTCTTCCAAAGCGCTTCTCCTTTGCCGCGATACGATCCTTCAACAGGCAGGATGTCGGCGTGATTAACGACAGGAATCCCCAAGTTACCGACGATTTCGACGGTCCGATCTTCGGAGCCGCTATCAACCACGATGAACTCGTCCACCAGCGGATAACGTTCGACCAACTGCTTCTTGATGGTGGACACGATCTTTCCGACCGTCTTCTCTTCGTTCAGCGTGGGGAGCGCAAGGCTGATAGTCGTCCCCTGACGTTGTTTGAGCCCTACTAGATACGAGAGGTTGCCGAACTCGCTGCTGTGAAAGGTGTTCTCCGCAAACCACCTATCCACCACCTCGGAGATATCGGCTTCGACGCGCTGCGGAGCGGCTGCCGGTACACCAAATAGTTTTCGTGTGACCGGTTCCTGAGTCTTAACGATGATGACAGTACTGTCTACCCGCTGTGCCACGGTTGTCGGAATGCGTCCGAATAGGTACGGTGACGTGTCGTCGCGCCCGGCAGCCCCCATGACGACCAAATCGTGCTGCCCGGCCTGGTCGAGCAAGACGCTTTCCACCGACTCAGCCTCGACATGCAAAGGTTGTACTTTGTCGTACCTGACGCTGTCGACCACGGCGCTGAAGAACCTGGCTTCCCGGGCGCGCCGATCCGGATCCCAGTGCTCGGCATTGATGTGAAGCAGTGTAAGGACAGCGCCGGTGGACGCCGCAATACCTTCCGCCACGCGCAACGCCAATCTCGCATGCGGGCCACCGCGAGCCGCGACCAGCACCGTTCGAATCTCCCGCTCCACTGTCTGTTTGATGATTCCAAGGTCGCAGGGCGGATTCTCCACCAGGCCCTGCTGCACGGTCCATTTAGTGGCCCGTGGAGACGAGCGCCAGGAGAGGAGCATCAGATTCGTATTGTCCTCGAGGACGGCACTCCTGACTGCCTCGCTGTAGGAGTGCGCTGTGCGCACCTCGGCTCGAAAGGCTCCGTCTCCCTGGAGTTCGGCGAGTTTCTTCAAGCGCGCGCGCCGACGGCGCGCGGTGAGGGCGCCTTCGCTGAGGGATCGGTCCTCCGCAACTTCGACGACACTGAGGAGAGTCGCCTGACCTCCAAATGAATCAAGCAGACACCGAGCGTAGGGCAGGACGCTTTCGGGGATCGAGCCGAATTCGGGCAGCAGGATATTGAGCGGCAGGACGTTCAAGCCGGCACGTCGGCCGTGAAATGAGGAGACGACGGTTCCGTTAGAAGAAGCGGCATGATGAGTCGATCGACAATTGATTCCCAACGGTACTCGTGCCTGACGCGGCGACGGAGGCGATGTGCCGGAGTATCGAGGGCCCGGACTATAGTGTCGGCCACGTGTTCTGGTGCGTCGTCAAGCCTAAAGTATGAAATATCGTCCGCCCCCACCTCGCGAAAGATCGGGATGTCAGACGCGACGACCGGCACTCCGAGCACCCCAGCCTCCAGGATCGGCAGTCCGAATCCTTCGGATTCGCTCGGGAAAACCAGGCAATCGCACAATGCATACAGCTCTGCGATTTCCTGCTCGGAGAGCACGGCGCCGAGATCGTCGGTCAGAAACACGATTTCGGAATCCAGTCCCAATTCGGCTCTTGTGGACTTCAACTGGTCTAAATAAAGGCGAGATCGCTGCGGATGATGGGACGCTGCGGGCCCGGTAACGATCAACCGGACCAGTAGGCCGCGATCCTTCAGTACGCGCACTGCCTCAATGGCCTTTTCAATATTCTTCCGGCGAGTAATCCGCACCGGGAGAAGGAGGAGCATGTCCAGATCGAAGAGGTCGTAACGTTTCGCAATTCCTTGCATAGCCGGCGAGAGCCGCGCGAGACGAGCCGGTTCGACTCCGTTCGGAACGACGGACACGGACTGTGACGTGTCGCCCCAAAGCACCTCAAGCTCGGACTTGCGTTCGTGGGAAACGGTGACGTACTTCACGCCTGGGGCAGGCAAGCGCAAGAGATCCCACGGATAGCCGTCGTGCATGTTGGGAAGATAGAGAGGATTCGCCCATGAAAGGTCGTGAGTCCAGGCGACGAAGGGCCGGCTCGGACGCGCGACACCGGCGAGTTGCCAGAGCACGGCGGTCAGAGGCAGGCTGAAATGGAGTGTGAACGCGTTGTGCACGATGACTGCGTCGGAAGCCGCTATCAGCGGTGTGAGACTTCGTAACACGTTCATTCGTGCGATATGAAATTGAGGACTTACGGCTCCCGCATCGAGCTCCGCCTCGAGCGCCACATTCGCGGGCGAGGCTGCGTTCAACTCCGGCACAACATGTACAGGAAGATCCAACTGAGACGGCCGGCCGGCAACAATCTCGACGGTTAAACCGCGTTCCTGGAGCAGAGCCGCATGTTGCTGCATGATCTGCTCGACTCCACCCAGAACCCCAAGTGGGGTGTAATGGATCATGAGGATGCGTTTGCTCATCCCGCTCCCACGGGGGAAAACTCGTTCGCCAAGGCCCGTGAAGACTGGACGTGTACACCCTCGGCATCGGTATCCACTCGCAGATCGACGCGGTGCCGACCGACTCGCATGTGCTTGAGTTCGACCCGCGTGAACAGGCTTGGCAGGAGCGGAGTGGCGTACACAGCGCCACCAGCGACGTCGGGCCGCAGATCCAGCATGCTCTGCAACAACATGAACACGCATCCCGCCGCCCAGGCCTGCGGACTACACGACACGATGTACGCGGCGGGACTCGAATTAAATCGTCGATCACGCGGGAAACCACAAAACAGTTCAGGCAGTCTTGCCTCATCAAATCGGAAGCCGGCTTCTATCACGCCGGCGACCAACTGAATTGCCTCTTCGTCGCGACCCAGCCGACGCAATCCGAGTGCGATGATGGATGTATCGTGCGGCCAGACGGAACCGTTGTGGTAGCTCATGGGATTGAAATTCGGGGATTGGGTACTAAGGGTACGGAGTCCCCATCCGGAGAACATGTCGCGCTCCATCAATCGGGTGGCGACCGCGTGGGCCTTATCGAGATCGCATATGCCCGACCAGATGCAATGACCAGGATTGGATGTAATCGAGCGCACATGCCGTTTGTTGCCGTCGAGTGCCTGTGCGTAGAAGCGGAGATCTTCCATCCAGAAATCTCGGTTGAATCGCGCACGTAGGTCGACGGCCTCGCGTTCAAGGCGATCGGCGGTGTCCGTCTGGCCGCGCCGTCGCAACAAGCGAGCCATGCCGATCTTGGCCTGGTACACGTACCCCTGGACCTCGACCAGCGCTATGGGGGGTTCCGCAATGGTGCCGTCGTCGTGTTGCACGGCATTGAAGGAATCCTTCCAACCCTGATTCACCACGCCGCCAGGGCGTTGAGCCATGTACTCCAGATATCCGTCGCCGTCGAGATCGCCGTATCGGTCGATCCATTCCAGCGCCCGCATGGCGGCAGGTGAAATGTCATCGTAGAGTTCATCGCTGTCGAGCCAATCCATGGCTTCGACGAAGAGTACGAGGAAGAGGGGGGTGGCGTCGACGGTGCCGTAATACGGGGTGTGAGGGACTTCTTTCAAGCGGGCGAGTTCGCCCCGCCTCAATTCGTGCATTATTTTGCCCGGTTGTTCCTCGCGGAACGGGTCCTCCTCGACTCCCTGATGCGCAGCCAGGAAGCGGAGCGTCCCTTCGGCAATCGAAGGGTTATACATCAAGGTCTGCAAGGCGGTGAAAATGGCATCGCGTCCAAATGGCACGGCATACCAGGGCACGCCCGCGTCAGGCACGATTCCGTACGGAGTTTGCTCGAGCAGAGTGCGAATGTCGTATCGACTAGCGCGCAGCAATTCGCGATCGAACAGTTCGTTGTTGGTAGAAATCTGCGTGGAATTTTCGTCCCACGACCTGTATGAAGCGGCGAGGCCGTCGAGCTGTCCGTCGAAGTCTGCTTCGAGCGGCGGGACATCGACGCCGATACAGGGCTGCACACGTACCACGATGGAGTCGGACTGGTTGGGCTCGAGATGCACCGGAAAACGGACTTCCCGCGGGGATATCGACTCGGGCCTGCGGTCGAAAGTGACCCGTGTCTGGCGCAGCACCTCATCTCGTCCACGATAGGAAAACGTGAGGTCTTCGCCACCAAAGGACACCGAGATTTCCCCGGCTACACGCTGGGTCTTGAAACCTCGCACCGAGAACATGTCTCGAAAATCGGCATCCACCGCGAGATCGACTTCGAGATCGACCGGAAAGGGATTGCAATTGAGGAACCCCAGGCGCTCGTACAGCCCCTTGTCGCTGACGAAACGGCTGCGGCGAATACTAATCGTCTGTTGCTTGACCCGGGCACCGTCGTGCAAACGGAAACCTGGATTCACACTCTGGAAGGTAGCGATATAGTGCTTGTTCATTGAGTGTGAAAGAAAGACCGGCTTGAACCCGTTGACCGTGAGCTCGAAGCGATTGAGGAAACGGGTGTCCTGGTGGTATAAGCCCAATCCGTCGGGGTTATCAGCCAGAATGTCGCCGGCCTGCGTACTGATGAACTGCAGGTCGTCTTCTTTAAGAGCTACGGAGCCTGTAAGCATAAAACGAAGGACTCTTTGTGACTCGCCGCGGAATCGAGGACTGGGTGTTTCATCAATTATAGGGAAGCGGTATCGAGGACAATCCGAAGATACTCGCGGGCGACAGCGATATTGACGTTGTACTGACTCACGGCGCGCTCCGGACCGGAGGCTGGGTCCACCTTTGCCAGGGAGTCGCCCAGAAAGAGCACGCCGATCTCCACAAAGTCATCGGGATGTGACGCTTTGATCTCCAGACTCAGATTTCGAAACAAGCCTGAGTGTGGGAACTCCTCGTCGTACTCGCCCCGTTCCCGCGCTGCCTTGCGAAGAATGCCTAACACAAAGTGATCCTGCGCGGCGCGCGCGATGTATTCGGCCTGGTCGGGGGTGAATCCCAGCCCCGGAAGATCGAGCTCCGAGCGGATGATATTCCCCGACTGTTCTTCGTGCTGGGCGAAGTGAAAGCGGCCACGACCTTGCCGGCGAGCGCTGAACTTTCCAATGTCGTGCAAGAGGATGGCCGCCCGGAGGAGATCTGTCCTGGCTGCGCCGTTGATGGGTTGCGTCAGAACGGCGTTGACCCGGCTTTCAAGTCCCCACGAACTCAGGTACCGAGGGATATCAGCCTCGTAGTGATGTAAGAAGCGACGAGTATGCGTGAGGATGCCCCATTGGTGCCACTGGGTCTGGTGTTGTTCGCGGGCGTCCGGTGAGGCGAGGAAGGAAGCATTCTCCGGCCGTGAGATGTCCAGATGATGGACAATCACCTCGCGGGCGATGGTTTCCAGTCCGTCGTCGATCGCGTGTATGCGTGCGGCAAGGTCGGGAGTGCGGTCACCCAAGGGAATTTGCCTGGCCTTTGCCCTATGGTATCCGGTCGCGGCAGACGTGCTTCCATCGGAATTATGATCTTCAAGGCCGTGGTACACTCCTACGGCCAACGCCCTGTGCTCGATGAGGGACGGATTGGCGGAGAAGCGGGCCGGCACCCGATGGGCCTGCGTGTGTTTCCTAGCGTGGAGTGATCGATTTGCGTAAGCTCTTGGTCGTGCTGCTTTTTTTGATGCTGGCGGGTTGTGGGACGACGGCATCGGGAAACAGTAGTCCGACGGCCACGCGCCAGACGCATTGGTCGAAGCCACCTCCCATGACAGTCAATCCCGCTCATCACTTCGTCGCGACCTTGACAACAAGTGACGGGGTCATCAAAGTGCAATTGCTTCCGCG
>DAINCT010000119.1:0-9428 GCA_036732245.1 Chloroflexota bacterium
CTCTGACGGCTGTCTCGCCCTGGAACCCCGTGTGCTATTGCTTGCACATACCGAAGCGACTGCTCGACTCGGCTCCCTAATCAACTTCGCGGTCGAGGTGGGGGATCGCCAGGCACAACGCGATCCATCTTTGGTTCAAGGTCCCCCTCACCACAGCTGTCCTCCTCCGATACCGACATACATCAGTGGGCTCAATCTCGGAATGAGACGCATCACAGCCCACCATCCGCGCAATGGGCCAGAAAGATCGCGACGTCGTACTATGTCGCGCCACGCGAGCAGCGTAGCGAGGGGCGGAATAATGACTGCAACCGCAACCGCAAAGGGACGTTTGGCGATCAACGGTTCACCTGTCTCTGCACTGCTCCCATCATTCGTGCTTCCAGTCAATCGATACGATCGGATAGTTGAGATATCCCGCCAATCCGTGCCATTCCCGCGTCCGCAGACAGCCCGAATGAAACGTGGACGAAACAGGCGACCATATCAAATTCGATTGCGTGGTCTGCGGGTCCGTGGCCGTGCCGCACAGCGCCGACCCAGAGTAGTACAGCGGCCCGGTTGCACCCGGTGGCTGTCGCACCGTGACAAACGGCTCACCGGTTTGGCCGATGGTGACGCTCGGGGCCGCTCCAGCGATCAGACGCACCGCGAGCTTCGCGCCGACATCCCGACCGTGTAGGCTCTTGCCGATCGAGAGCACAGCCCGCAGATACCGGCCGCGCAAGACGGCGAAGACGTGTTGCGTGACGACCTGTCCAGGACGGAAGGGTTGACCCGACACATGCTTACAGCCCGGGTTGCCGAATGCGATCGAGGGCCCCCGATCCATGACCCGCCCCTGCCGGTCGAACACCTCGATGACGGGATTTGTGCTGGTGCAGCCGTCCCCAATGCGGGTGAAGACGGTGCGCGTTCCCACGTTTTGAATGTGAACCGTGGCCCGCACCAGAGCATTGCGGGGATATGCACTGCGCGGAAGCGTCAAGGTCAGCCGAACGTCATCGGCGGAGACGGTGCTGACCGAGATGCGTGTGCTGGTCGTCGCGTGTGCCGCACGCGGTACGAGGACTGGAACAACCAACGCCAGTGCCAGGAGTGACCGTCGAATCACAGGTCCCCTCCCCCATGCGTCTAATTTCTACTTGTCTAACGCCCGTGTGCGTCTTCCTGTAACGCTCCTGCAGGAGCGAATGCAGTGAAAAAATCAGTGGCCGGTGAGCGGTACCTAAGCTGTTGGGCATAGGCTATTCAGGCGAGCAAACGCGCTCATGATTGGTCATCACCAACATCTGGTTACCGCCTCTTTGAAACTCGTAGTCCACTTCTCGGATCTCTGACGTCAGGCCCTGACCTGCCAGGTCGGCGAGGACCGCGTCGACGTGCATGGATCGCCGACCGTTTAGGTCCAGCATTGGAAAGATACGAACCTCATGCGCAACTCGGAGCATTTCCCGTATGGATTGGCGGTGTACTGCGAGCGACAGTTGGCTGGAGTACAGAAACAGGAGATGGGAGGAGAGTGCCAGGTCGAAGTCTCCACTTTCAAACGGCAACCGTGGCAGTTCGGCCTAATTCAAAGTCCTCAAGGAACTGTCTCATCGCAGCCATGCGGGTTTCGCCCGCCTGACGCGGTGATCCCAAGCGTTGCCAGACGAATCGTGACTTCTCTGTTTCCATGCTCTCGATCATTCCCGGGTAGGTTTCATCGATCCGCCCGGAGATGGCGTCAGCCGTGTACCGATACAAGGGGTCACAGGAGATCACCCAGCCGCCACGCCGAACCATTTCAACATTGAAGCTCGCAGGCCCACCGCCGCAGTCGAGGATTCGGCTCTCCAGTTCCTCGGTTGAGAGGTCGAACATGTCAACGTACTCTTCCATGGAACGTCCCCACGGCACGACGGTGTCAAAATCAAAAGCCAAGTGCGTCCCCCTCTGCTTCTGAAAGCCGTCCGCTATAGGGGGCGCTGGACCTCTTCCAAGTCGCCCGCAAAGTCCTCGTCTGTATCAGGCAACTCGTGAAGTGCCTGGGAGAGTGTTTTCCAGGTAGCGCTGCGCGCTAGTCCCACAGGTTCCGGGGTAGCTACGACCTCGCCGTCCTGCTCGATAAGGAAGGCCTGGCCCCGATGGCGAACCCGGTCCAGGACCGCCGCACGTTCCCGACCTAACTCAGATGCGGATATTTTCGCTCTCACGGCTCCATAATACGTCTCATCGGAGCCGTTGCAGCCGAATACTCAAGCTCATCTTTGTCGCCACGTATGCTCGATGGTCACCTTGAAAGAGCCGGTCCGTCTGAAAGTACACATGAGGCAGGGTCCTCACACGCTATCCGTATCCTAATAGCTGTGAGCGTACGTCTGTGTCGAAGTAGGCCATGGGGTACATCGGATTTGGTGATGGCTTGGGCGCGATCTAGACGGCGACTGCCACCGATCGCGCGTCATACGCCGGCTCAGGGATCGCTTCCCCTTCGCGTTGCAGCAACGCGAGGTGGCTGCGAATCGCCTCAGAGGCGTTAGCGACTGCCTCGGTTTCCGTGGCGCCTTCGGTAACAATGCCGGGTAAATCGGGCACATCGACGAGATAGATGTCGGAGATTGCGTCGCGGTGAATCAGGATCGTGTAGCTGCGCATATGATGCTCCTGCTTCAGTATTGCTCTTCAAAGTCGCTCCACGCGACATTTGCAAGCACACATGTCTTCTTGAGAGACGCTTCAGAAATCTCTCTGTGACCGAGCGCAATGGTAATCCTACGGCCGTTGGGAGCGCGATAGTGATAGTGGCTCCCGTCGGCGTCAACGAACAGGAACCCTAGCTTTTGAAGCGCTCGGCTGGCTCGCTGCGTCGAGCGCATCCCGGGCATAGTGTTGTCTCCTTCGCGTTCGCTAGCCCGTCTCCGATCTTACCCCGAGTATGCGCACACCCCGACCCGCGGCGAATTCACCACCGGCAAGAACATCTCTTCGTCGCAACTGTGTGTCTGGCTGCACTGCTCACAGAGCCACCCCTTCCCGCTCCACGAACACTCCATGCAAATCTGGGTGGCGACCTCATCTCCGCACTCGTCGCATGGTATGGGAGGCGGCTCATTCCGTGCCAGCACCCTGATTTCCTTGCCGGGAGCCCGTCCCATGCGCTCGCCCACCGTCTTCAGCGTGAGGTACGTGGTACTGCCGAAGTCATATTCATAGTGGAGACCGTCGCCGACGTTCAGTACTCGACTCAGTTTCACGTTCATGCTTTCGTCATCCGTCTCCCAGTCCGGATCGACCGACGACATATACGAGACCTCGCCAATGGTGAACGCGCTCAGGTGGCCACAGCACTCGAGCCAGGTGGCCCGCAGGAAATCGTCAAGATAGTCGAGCGTGGCGTCGGCCGGTGCCTCGAGATGCATCCAATACATCGGGGCGTAGCGACCGCTCACAACCAGATGGAGTAACCGCCGCGGCCTGGTTTTCTTACCAGCCACGTCCACCGCTTGCTCCCTCTTCGCTCTACATGTTTGGAGGTGTTTAGTCATGCCGGATTTGCTGTACTCGACACCGCACAGCCGGCATCGCCCTTTGGTTGCGATTCTCACTGTCTCTCTCCTTCCCGGCGCAGCCCAAACCTGTCACATTGTGCTCACCCGCAGCACTCCTCGTGCCACGCGTAAACCGTCCATGCGAACACTTGTCGATCGAGCACGTCGGCGCTGTTGAATTACCTCCGGGCCGGACCTCAGACCGACTCGTCGCATGCAGCCTGTTCAGTCCGTCGGGCCATCTCTTCTTCGGAGACGTCCTCCACGTGCGTGGCGAAGTACCACTTGATCCCCGTCGAGCCCTGGACACCCGACATACGGTCTCCGCAAAACTCATCCTGTGGCTCGCGCAGGGAGGTTGCGCCCGCTTCCATCGCGCGCTTGTACGTCGCATCAGAGTCAGGGACATAAAGATGCAACATCGCTGAGGTCGCTTCCCCGGGTGCTGGAGTGTCGGCGAGCATCACGACCGAGTCACCCACACACATCTCAGCGTGTGCATTGCGACCGTGCGGACCCTGCATGCGCACGATCTCGGTGCCGTCGAGCACATCGGTGATGAAGGTCATGAGCAGCTCGGCTCCGTCGACTACGAGATAGGGTGTGACGGTATGGTGCCCCGACGGCATGTACTCAACAGGCATAAACGTCTCCTCAATCGCCACCGGGCGAGCTGGGTGTTACTCTTCGTCCCAGAACAATTTGCCATTTTCTCGAATTTGAGTCGCTAGCTGCTCGGGTGTCATGCCAGTCGCGAGACCTAACATCCACGCCGCGGTCTGGTCGGCCGAGGCATCAAGCCAAAACCCGTTGAGTTCCAGAAACGTCAACATGGCCGCGAGCGCGACTCGTTTGTTTCCTTCAACAAACGGCTGCGTCTCGGCGATGCCGTGAGCAAGGACGGCCGCTTGTAGCGGCAAATCTGCCTCCTCGTAATGCGCATGCCATCGTGATCGATCGATCGCACCTTGCAGTCCCAAATTATTCCGTAGTTGGTCCCTTGCCTGTTGCACGTCGCAGCCGAAGAGGCGAGCGTAGAGATGTAAGACCCGCTCCGCGGTTAGGTACGTGCAGATGGCCCATGCTCGACGTCTGAATACACCAGGTCTGAACTCACGCCCCGCGCCCCCTCGAGGTTGGCCGAATATTATTTTGCCGCTACTTCGACCTCTCCACGGTCGTAAGCAGCCAGCTTGTCGATTGCATCCCGATTCTGGTCGAGCACTCTCTGACCCAGCTCGTCGATGAAATCATCGAGCTTTTCCGCTGGCACGAGCAGTACTTGTCCCGATCGAAGCGGGACAACTGTCACCGCAGCACCCTCTGTGAAGCCATGACGCTCCAGGCTCCGGGGCAGCGAGATAACATTGCTATTTCCTACGCGTCGAATCTTCACTGTATTCACTGTAGTCTCCCTTCCAACGCACAGGGTCTCCTACCTTGACTCCTTGGGAACCATGCCAGTTCCCTTACCAAGTATATACGTGGTATATACGCTTTACTAGCAATGATCTTCGCGAAGCAACGGATCGATTGAGCAGCTTGCCGCCGCCACCTTAGTCGTCCCGCCCAACCCGACACCGTCCCAGCGAAACATCCCGGTCTCGGTCACCGTGGTCTACCCACCCGCGCTCCAACGGCATACCAGAGATGCCGTTCCTCACCAAACCTTCGGGGGCGGCAATTTCGGCACTGGAGGTGATACCACATTTAGGGTGGCAGGCATGGCGCCAGGCAGTCTGGCGCGCGCATTGGGGGAAGGTGTCGCGGTGCACCTGGCATGGACCGAACACCAGCAGCGCCGAACTCTGGACCGGTTAGAGGATGCACCCTAATCCTGTCCGCGTCTGCTGGCTGGTCGAACGGTTTAGTAACAGCCCCCTTGCTAGACCGAACACTCGATTACTGCAACAATGACCGTACCCAGCATCCAGAAGGGACTCCCATGACGTACTGGCAGGTATTCGCCGAGCGGCGCGAGCACACGTGGGACTCGAACGGTCTCACCCTGACTTCGCGTGTAATATCAATCTGTGCCCACTGCCGCCCCTTCAACACCTTCAAACAGGCTGCAAACGACATTCTCGCCTGGGACTACCCCGGACACTCCGCCTACGTCGTCGAGGCCCCGACCTCCCTCGAAGCAAACCGCCTCGCGGGGCTCGTGTTCTTCGAGGGACAGCACGTGCCCGCGGTTCATCTCATCGGTCAGATCGGCCCTTTGCAGGAGTGGTAGCGCAGCTGGAGGCGGAAGAAGGCATGCCGGCGAGCATGGTTTGGCCGTAGTTCTTACGGGCCCGAGCCGATGGATGCGATCCGCCAGGGGCTGTTGCGATGCTGCTTGACCACGTAGATGAAGCGGATGGTCAGTCCGTTTGATGAGCTCTCTACCCGGTAGTAGCGCACGATGAACTCGGCATCGACCTGCACGAAGGAGTAGGGCCTGGCGTACGCGGCCGGCACATTGCCGGGCAGCGTGTCATGAGGCAGAGCCTTCGCCTCCGTCACTTTCAACGATCGCAGGCTGGCAACGTTTTGCCAGTCGGGGCCAATCACTCGTGCAAGCTGCTGCACGTAGTAGGGCGTGAGACAGGACTTGGCCAGGCGGGCATCGTGCCGAATCACGGCAGCGTAGTATCCGCGCACCGCCGCCTTCGCGGATTGCCCCGGGCAAACCGGCAGGGACGCGCTCCGGCTCTGAGCCCCACCGGCAGAGGCACCCACCACGGTCGGCAGAGCGACTGTGGCGAGAGCACAGGTGAGGATACCGGTCGCAACGTATTTCATGCTGACTCCTGGCAGGACTGCTCTGGAAATCGATCCCGATGCTCTGGATGAACCAGATTTTACTGGCTGCGACCATCCAAGCAGCAGGCAACGAGACCGGCGCCGGTTCCGACACGTATCGCTATCTTGACTCTGGTCCGATGCTTGCAGCGACTATCGCACGACGGTAACGGCAAGCATAGATCGGGAAGGAAGAGGCACCCATGAACGAGAAACAGCAGTCCGAGGAGTATTACGCGGAGTTGGCCGAGCACCGTGTGGGGAGCGACGCAAACGAGGCAAACGCCATGGGCATGATCTATCCCGAAGGCGAGCCGATCGAGGCGACCGGGCGGTTCTCCGAGATTGGCAATGCTCAAGAGGATGAAGGGTCGGACTAGCGTTATGTCTCCTTGTCGGCCCCTGGCCGCGCGACCGTCGCTGTGAGCATACATTTGCGTCGACGGTGAAATCGCGTGACGCACCGGCCATACACAATTTGTCCACTTTGTCAACTTTCGCTTTCGCTCAAATGCGTGTACTCTATCTAAGACGTTGCTTCTCATGCATGCCGCTATGCGGCATGGCCTCCCCGGGCGACCGTGCAATCAACGGCATCGTGGAGGTTATTGTTGAGGAAGCTGATCTCGGCCATCGTCGTGCTGGTCGCTCTCCAGGGGACGTCCGTCGCAGGAGCATTGGCGGCTCCAGCCCGCGACACAACCGTCTCCGGCAGCGCAATCGTCCAAACCGCGCTGCGGTACCTGGGCTATGCCTACACCACCGTCGGAAATAGCCCAGCCACCGGTTTCAGCTGTATCGGGTTCGTGTCGTACGTCTACGGCGCCAACGGCATTCCCGTACCCGACGACCTCGGCGGTGCCATGAGTTACGCCGCTCCCGTCGCATTCTCGGATCTACTGCCCGGCGACGTGTTGTACTTTGGCAATACAGTCTGGCCGGGACTCTCGCACACGGCGATCTATCTCGGTGGCGGGCGGTTCATCCATGCCGAGTGGTACAACCGCGGGGTTGTCATCTCGTCGTTCACCAACGACCCGGTGGACTTCAACTACTGGACCGAACACTATATCGGGGCGAATCGCCCCTGGGGCGTCATCGCCAGTCCACCCGCTCCTCCTGCAGCTCCCCAGACGAGCCCGGCTGGTAGAGGGACGACATCAGTCTCCTCCGCGCCGGTTGCACCCCATCCTTCACCTCCGCCGCTCCTGGCGGGACCGCGAGCCAGCATCGAGGTAGCAGGTTTGAACATTCGTGTTCGGCCGTCTCTGCTGGGTCCGGTCCGCCGGGTTGCCGCCCAGGGCACCAACGTGGTCGTGTTGAAACAGTACCTTAATTGGGATTGGGTCCAGCTCCCCGATCGATCGTTTGGCTGGGTCATAGGTACGGGCATCGGCGGTGGCGGCGAGAGCACGGCAACCGGCGTGCTGGCCGCACAGGCTCAGCCGCTCAGTAGCATTCGTGCCAGCGGCCTGCGCGTGCATGTCAGACCAAGCGTCGGCGCACCGGTCGTGACTACCGCATATCGCGGCCAGCACGTTCTGGTGGTCGAGGGCTGGAACAGTTGGCTGCGGGTCATCATGCCGCACGGGCAACGCGGCTGGGTCAGCGGGGCCTACGTCGATCTCCAGGGGAGCCAGTCAGCCGGCCCGACCCACGTCACCGCCACGCGGACTATCAGGCGGTACGTTCACCGGTCTCAGGTCAGACACACCAAAACCCGTACCCGCCATTTCGCCGCGACCCGGACTCGGTACAACGGCGCCAGGATCACCGCATCGGTTCGCGTCCGCGTGCGTCCTGGATTGGCCGCCGGGGCGATCGGGCTGGCCGCGTGGGGCTCGCACCTCACGGTGCTTGGCTCCTGGAATGGCTGGGTTTACGCCCGCTTCCACAACGGACGAACCGGCTGGGTCTACGGAGCCTACGTCCGGCAGTAGAGGCTAACAAGATGTACACAGTCGAACAATCAGGGGCGTTCGTCTCCACCTTTGAGCTCGAGCCGCTTTCCTCCGGATCGCTGGACGGTCTTCGATTTGCGGTGAAAGATCTGATCGACGTGGCAGGACGGACCACCGGGTGCGGCAACCCCACCTGGCGAGACACCCACCCGCCGGCCGTGATCAATGCGCCCGTGGTCGATCAGCTCTTGCGCGCGGGGGCACGCTGCGCCGGAAAAACAGTCACCGATGAGCTGGCCTTCAGCCTCGCCGGTGAGAACCACTTCTACGGCACGCCGCTCAATCCGCGAGCACCGGATCGGGTGCCAGGTGGGTCCTCGAGCGGATCGGCCTCGGCCGTCGCCTGCGGCCTGGTCGATTTCGCCCTCGGCACCGATACGGGCGGCTCGGTCCGCATCCCTGCGAACAACTGCGGCCTTTTTGGACTCCGACCCTCCCATGGGTTGCTGTCGGTTGCCGGGGTGATGCCCTTCGCCCCCACCTTCGACGCGGTCGGCGTGCTGGCATCCAGCGCGCCAATCCTAAGTGCCGCCGCACGGGTCCTGCTGGCCTGCGAGGAACCGGAGAACGCAGCGGTCGGCACGATCCACCTGATCACCGAGGGGTTCGCCGGCGCCGATCCCGAGGTTCGAGCGGCGCTGAGCGGCCCGCTTGAGATCCTGCGGGGGCTCTATGGGAATCGAGTGCGCGAGACCTCGCTGCGAGCCATCGACGGAGTCTCGGATGCCGACGGGTTCGCCCCCTGGTCCGAGGCTTTTTATCCGGTGCAATGGGGCGAGATCTGGAGCACGCTGGGCTCATGGATCGAGGAACACCACCCCTCCTTTGGTCCCCGCACCGAGCGCAATTTCGCGCTGACCAAAGGCGTGGATCGATCGGAGATGGGCGCAGCCATCGAGCGACGAGAGCGACTGGCTCGATCGGTACAGCGGTTTCTGGGACCGAACGATTTGCTGTGCATGCCGACGGCTCCCGCCCTCCCTCCGGTCAAGGGCAGCCTTCCGCTCGATCGCGGCACGGGCGGCTACTATTCCCGCACCGTCGCGCAGATCTCCGTCTCCGGGATTGGGCGCCTGCCGCAGGTCACCATGCCGCTGGCCGAGTCCGCTGGAGTTCCGGTCGGGCTCTCGCTGCTGGCCGGGTACGG
>DAINCT010000120.1:0-3754 GCA_036732245.1 Chloroflexota bacterium
GGCGACGCTACCAGTGGGTGGCTTGCTCGGGGCCGAGCTGAGATTTCGTCCCTGCGAGTAGCTTTGTGTTGCCAGGACGGGATTGAGCTGAGGCGGCACGCCGTCGGTCTGCTGGGTCTCGGCCCTGGTCTGACGCCGTCCGGTGATGACGTACTGTGCGGATTGATCGCCGGGTTATCCGTGCTGGGTCGGCGCTCGAACCGACATAAGAATCGATGCGAGGAGGCGCAAGCCGCTTTGACCGACTGTATGGTGACCCAGGCACCGCGGCGTACGACCTCATTCAGCAGTACGCTGCTGCAATCCGCCACACGTGGTGTGGTCACAGAACCGTTGCTCCAGGTACTCAAAACGGCCGGGAGCGGCACACGGATGAGAGGCATCGATGACGTGCTGATGCTGGGACACAGCTCAGGAAGCGATATGCTGACTGGAGCGCTCTTGGCCGGTGCCACGCTCGTACGCTGGGAGGAACTGTTTGGCCCTGCGGTGGTTGGTTCGCGCTAACACCTATCACGACTCGATCAAACTGATGCGGATCTCGGAGGCGTTGGGAGCGCTGGACGGCGTCGTGCGGGCGGCTGCCGTGATGGGGACACCACTCAATCGGGAGTTGCTGGCGGACGACGGCTTGCTGCCTCCGGGAGTTGACGTTTCGTCGGACGACTTACTCGTAACCGTGCTGAGCGAGCACGATGACGCAGCCGATCACGCCTTAGCACGCCTTGACGAACTTCTGCAGGTACGGAACACGTCGGACGACGGCACCCACTCCTCACGACCTCACACCCTGGCAAGCGGCCTGCCCGTTAGTGGGAGTAACCTGGCCGTGATCGCTGTCCCGGGAGTGCACGCCGCGGCGGAGGCCTTCGCCGCCCTTCGCGCCGGATTGCACGTGTTTCTTTTCAGCGATAACGTCTCGGTGCACGATGAGGTGCGGCTGAAGCGTCTGGCCGCCGAGCGCGATCTCTTGATGATGGGCCCCGATTGCGGCACGGCGATTCTGGGAGGCGTGGGACTGGGTTTCGCCAACCGCATAGAGTCGGGACCGGTTGGAATCGTGGGGGCATCGGGTACTGGTATCCAGCAGGTCTGCTGCTTGCTCGACGAAGCCGGGATCGGAGTGGCCGCCGCCATCGGCACGGGGGGGCGCGATCTCAATTCGGCAGTCGGCGGGTCGATGACACGCCGGGCCGTGGCCGCGCTGAAGACCGACGACGCAGTGCAAATCGTCGTGGTAATCTCCAAACCGGCGGATGGGCGCGTCGCGCAACGCCTGCACAAAGATTTGGTCAAACTGCGCAAGCCGTCGGTGGTGTGCCTGCTGGGCGCCGATATGGAGGACGAAGGACCGGTCCGCTACGCAGCCAACCTGACAGAGACCGCACACATGGTGATTGAGCTGCTCGGTGGCGAGTACTCGGCACCGGACGAGTTGCCGCGTGTGGCTGCCCCTGGACGGCCGGATGCACAGGTCTACGGGCTGTTTGCCGGTGGGACGCTGTGCACGGAGGCAGCTCAGGTGCTCGAGGGTATGGGTGTGGCCCACACCCTACTCGATCTCGGAGCGGACGAATACACCCGGGGCCGCGCCCACCCCATGATCGATCCCCGCCTGCGGGCCGGCATGGTGGCCGACCTCGCCGGCAAGGAAGATGTAGGTGCGGTGCTGTTCGACGTTATTCTGGGCGATCTGGCGCACGACGATCCGGCCGGTGCAGTCATTCCAGCGCTAAAAGAATTGCAGGCCACTGCGGCCGGGCCGCCTCCACCGATCTATGTTGCCCTCATCGGCACGCGCCGCGATCCACAGGGTCTGACCGATCAACGAACGCGTCTAGAAGCAACGGGGGCACATGTCTTTGCCGGCAATGTAGCCGCGGCCACCGCGGCCGGACGCTCCATCGGGTTGGCGACGTGAAACTACCGGAATCGATCCAGCCCGTGATCGCGGGACCGGAGGAGTTCGCGAACGCCCTGGCCAATCAAGGTGTTACGAGTACGCGTCTGGATTGGCAACCGCCGCCCGAGGCAGTCTCTGGTGCAGCGGCCCGAATCCTGGGCGAAAGTCGTCGTTATGCCGCGATGGAGGCAGCTAACACGGAAGCACTGACCAGGATTACATCTGCTCGCTGTGTGCTGGTGGATCTCAAGTTGGCGCGGGACATCGTTCCCGGCCTGGGTGACCGTATGCTCTTGCATGCCGGTCCGCCGCTCAGTTGGGAGGCGGCGTGCGGCCCGATGCGAGGGGCATTGGCCGGAGCCGCCCTCTACGAAGGGTGGGCGCGGTCGTTGCCGGAGGCGGAGTCTTTACTGGAGCGGGGCGATATCACCCTGTCACCATGCCACGAGCATGACGCCGTTGGACCGATGGCAGGGATAATCTCTCCCTCGATGCCGGTGCTGGTGGTGGAAAACAGGAGTTATGGGAATCGGGCGTATTCCACCTTGAACGAGGGGCTGGGAAAGGTTCTGCGTTACGGAGCAAACGATGCCGGCGTCATCGCGCGGCTCCGCTGGCTGCGCGAGGAGGTAGCGCCGACGCTTACCGCCGCGATTCGGCGCGCGGACGGCCTGGATGTGACGTCGATCATCGCACAGGCGCTCCACATGGGCGACGAGATGCACAATCGCAATAAGGCAGCAACCGCCCTCTTCACGCGAGCCATAGCGCCCGCCCTGGCCGAGGGTGACATTCACCGCGGGCCGTTGGGACCTCGCTTGGTGGGAGCGATCCTGCGGTATCTGGCCGAAACGGATGTCTTCTTCCTCAACCTGGCAATGGCAGCGTCGAAGGCTGCGCTCGATCCGGCCGCGAACCTCCCCGGCTCGACGATCGTCACAGCCATGGCTCGCAATGGAACAGAGTTCGGCATAAGAACGAGCGGCACGGGCGATCTGTGGTTCACCGCTCCGGCGCCACTGGTCGACGGTCTGTACTTTCCCGGATACGGTCCGGATGATGCGAATCCCGACCTGGGTGACAGCGCGATCACAGAGACCGGCGGACTCGGTGCCTTTGCGCTGGCCGCCGCGCCGGCCATCACGCAGTTCATCGGAGGCACGCCCGCCCTGGCACGCCAGTACACCGACGAAATGTACGGCATCACCTACACCGAGCACCCTCTGTACACGATCCCGGCACTTGACTTTCGGGGGACGCCCGTGGGGGTCGATCTGCTGAAGGTCGGTCTGAGCCGCATCGCGCCGGTGCTCGACACCGGAATCGCACACAGGGAGCCGGGCGTGGGCCAGATTGGGGCCGGTATCGTGCGAGTACCGATTGAGCCGTTCGATGAAGCGTTGGTGACAGTCGGCTCGTCATAGCAGTCAACCGTTCGCCTTACGGTGATTGGTGGAACGAAGACGATCGCCCGCAGCGTCATGTCACTCACGCTCGTTTACCGCCCAGCCGGGACGATCGCGTACCAGGCCTGTCGACCCGACGGGAAGGCAGCCTGGCCGGAGAAGTGATAGGCGGGCACGAGGTAGAGACGCCCATGCTGTCCGCTGGTGAGCAGGGTGAGGACCGAGGTCTGCTGCAGCACCCCGCGACCGATCTGGGCGGGCTGCGAGAGGAGCCCGGGCACAGCAAGCGGGACCGAACCCTGTGTCACTTGCTGCCAGGCCACGACTGCGCTCCGCACCGGCACGCTCTCGTGGCGCGCGACAGGAGGGTAGAGCCGCGCATCGACCACGTGTCCCGCCGCACTCATGACAATCACCGCGCCCGCCAGATCGGCGGGGGCCGCGC
>DAINCT010000120.1:3764-9277 GCA_036732245.1 Chloroflexota bacterium
ACCCGAACTGGATCGCGCTGCTGCCGGCGGCCGGTTCATTCGGCGACACCGGGTGGAACACGGGCTCGGCGACCGGCCAGCCGAGACGCGCTACCCACCGCCGGGCTCCTGCGATGGCCGCCGGAGTGATGCGCGAGAACGACGAGCCGGGACCAGTCGAGCGTGTGTCGTGATAGATGAGCTTCCCGGTGACGAGCGAGATGGCGAGGCTCTGAACGGCGAACGGCGAGGACTGATTGGCCACGTAGGCGAAGCGTTCTCCGTTGAAGGAATGGTAGCGAACCGGACCACGGATTCCGAGCGCGCGCCCCAGTGATCGGAGGCGTGGGACATCGAAGTGAGGGCCCTGGAGATCGAAGGCCGGAGCGCTTGACGGTCCCTGGGAAGGACCACCCCCCGGAAAGTGGATCGACCCTGCGAACGGTATTCCCGGGGGCAGGTCGAGGTCGCTGGCCCAGGGCGGAGGAGGACCGCCGCCCAGGCCAAATACTGGATAAGCACGCAAAACCGCGTCCCTGCCAGGAGTCGGTACTCGGAAGGCAACCTGGTGAGTCGACGGGGCGCTAGGGCGGCCGAGCAGAATAAGCAGTGCGGCCGCGACGCCTGCCAACATCGCGAGGCCGCCCCCAGCGATCATCCATCGGCGAAGAGGGTGCTCGCGTCGGTGTGCGGTGGGAACTCGCCGCGGGGCGGGACGACCGGTGAGACGGACCCGGAGCGTCAGCACGAACTCCGGGTCCGGTTCCTGAGCTAGAAAGGTCTCCTGGTCGCGCATCAACGGGCCCAGCGTCTCCAGCTCGCGCTCGAGTGGGTCCCTCTGCTCGTCAGACATCTTGATTCCCTATCCGCGCTCGCAGGCTCGTCATGGCGCGGTGAAGCAGCTGCCGCGTTGCTCCCTCGTTACGCCGCACCTGCACAGCGACCTCCGGAATGGACAGCCCCTCCCAGTAACGGAGCTGGATGGCGCGCCGCTGATCGGATGGGAGAGCGGCGATCTTGGAGCGGAGCCACTGGGCTCGTTCCCACCGCTCGACCACGACCTGCGGATCATCCTCCGAAGAGTGATCCTGTTCCAGCTCCGGCATGGGATCGCTACCCAGCAGCGTGACCCGGCTCGCCTGCTTGCCCCGATTGATCATCAGGCGGGCGGCAATCTGGAACAGCCAGGAGGAGAACGGCGCGCCACGCTCCTCGTACCGTCCGATGGCGTTGAGCGCCCGCTCGAAGGTCTGCGAAGTCACGTCCTCAGCTTCATCGTGGTCTTTCGTGTGCGTCAGGCAAAAAGCGTAAATGCGCCGAACGTACAGATCATAGATTTCACCAAAGGCAGAGCGATCGAGACGCGCCCGCTGGATCAGAGCGGGATCCGCCTCGGGATACATCCCGCCTCCTCAAAGTAAAACCGGCTGCCGTCGACTTTGTTACGGGCGGCAGCCGCCTGACCCATCGTACTGCCCTGATCGAAATCTACCGTAACAAAACATGGGCTCGACGGTTAGAGGGACAGAACACAGCAAAAGGAGGCTGAACGTGAACGGCAGTCGATGGATTCATCCCGGACAGAATCGAGCACGTAGCATACCTATCTTTCCGCGCACTCTGGTGGCCGGTGCTCTCTCCCTCATCGCCCTCTCACCCACAGTCGGCCTGGCCGCGAGTAACCACGTTGCCTGTGCCGTCCCGTTCATCGTCGGCACGCAGACATGCTACTCGCCTTCCCAGGAGCAAGTTGCCGGCCACCGGGTAACCTGGGCAATGAGCCCCAACCAGGCGGTGCACCTCACCTTTGGTCTCCCACTGTCTCAGGTCAGCGTCGAGCGACTGTCCAGGAACGACACCGAAATCGACTACATGTACGGCCCGCTTCGCTACGACTACGGTCGCCAGGGGCAGTCACCCATTGCCGTCCGGGTGATGGAGTTCTCCGCACCGATGCCGCAAACCGGGCGAAGCCGAACACAGACGGAGATCGTCGCGAGCGGAGGTCGCAAGTCTACACCGCCCTGGGTCTCCAATGTTGTGGTCTGCGGGCAGCACATGCAGATCTCCCCGGCGGCCGACCCATCGCGAGCCCATCCCGCGTACGGGCCCTGGTATCTCGTCTCGAACTTCCCGTCGGGACGCCACGCATTCGGTATCGTAGCCAACAGCGCTCGCAAGATGATCGAGACGGTGGCGTGCCGCCTGATTGGGCGAGCCGGCTAACATCCAGATAGAGCGAAACCTCCTGCCTCCCACCGGTGTCTCTTCAACCCGATGGTCGGTCAGGAGGTCTCGTTTATTCCTCACCCCGAAAATCGGGATGACTCATGACTCGTCTGCAACCAGGATGCTGGAGCGTTTACGCCCGGTCGGCACCGGACGCAACTGTCTCCTTGGCGGGCGAGGGCTCGGCCGAGGCACCATTTCCGCCGTGATGAGAGTCCACGCCCAGGAGTGCGGCGGCCGCGCTATCCGGCACTTCCGCGGCCCGCATCACCCGTACCGAGCCGGTGATCTGGTTTCCGGTTTGAGCTCGACGGCCGGCATGCCCTAGCGCCTCCAGGCGCCGGCGATCCGCGTCGGCCAGCTTCTGACCGGGCAAGGGAGTGAGTCCGCGTACATCGTCCGCGTTGACTCCGATGCCTTCGCCGACGCGGCGTCCATATTCGTCATCCGCCAGCAAGAAGTGCCACACCATACGCTCTTGCACGTCGCGTTCACACTGCGACAACAACCCGACCAGGGTGTCGATCAGTTCGTCTCGTTCCCAGGGCGAGATCGTCCAGTAGCGGTCCGAGGCCTGCTGGTAATTGTTCTCGCGTGCGATGGTCGAACGCGTGAGACGAGCATGATACTCCGGTCCCTGCTCGACGTGACCCGGCTTCGGCGCCTCGGTGAGGCCATCATGCATGCTCGGCTCATAGTTTACATGCGGATTGCCGTGTCCATCGACGGAATACGACATCAGGCCGCCGCGCTGATTGGTATTTACTGGGGACTCAGGAGCGTTGATCGGTAACTGCAGGTAATTGGGCCCGACACGGTACCGCTGTGTATCCGAATACGAGAAGGTGCGGCCGATGAGCATCTTGTCGTCGGAGAAATCGAGTCCGTCGATCAGAACGCCGGTTCCGAAGGCGGCTTGCTCGTTCTCGTTGTGGTGATCGTCGACGTTGCGGTCGAGGACCATGCGACCGACCGGCAGAAGTGGGAAGACGTCCTCCGGCCAGGTCTTCGTATCGTCGAGTGGATCCCAATCCAGCTCAGGGTGTTCGTCGTCACTCATGACTTGGACCAGCAACTCCCACTCCGGATAATTCCCGCTTTCGATCGCCTCAAAGAGGTCCTTGGAGGCGTGACCCAGATCCTTGCCCTGAACCTGCTCTGCCTCCTGATTGGTCAGCGCCGCGACGCCTTGCTTGGGATGCCAGTGGAACTTGACGAGCAGGGCCTCACCTTCTGCATTGACGAACTTATAGGTGTTGACGCCGAACCCCTGCTGGTGCCGGTAGTCCGTCGGGATACCACGCGGGCTGAACAGGTACGTAAGCATGTGGATCGACTCGGGTGTATTCGCCATGAAGTCAAAGATACGGTTCGGTTCCTGACGAAAGGTAATGGGATCCGGCTTGAGGGAGTGGATGACATCCGGGAATTTGATCGCGTCGCGGATGAAGAATACGGGCAGGTTATTGCCCACCAGATCCCAGTTGCCATCCTCGGTGCGGAATTTCACGGCGAAGCCACGCGGATCGCGCGCCGACTCGGACGAATCACGGCCACCGATCACCGTCGAGAAGCGTATGGTCACCGGCGTTCGCTTACCCTTTTCGGCGAAGAGCTTGGCGCGGGTGTAGCGGCCCGCCGGCGCGTCGCCGATCGTCCCATTGGCCTCGAAGTAACCGTGCGCCACGAAGCCACGCGCGTGCACCACACGTTCCGGTATCCGCTCGCGGTCGAAGTGAGAGATCTTTTCGAGGAAGTGATAGTTCTCGAGCGTGGCCGGTCCTCGGTCGCCGATCGTGCGTTGATGCTGATTGTCGTAGACGGGATGTCCTTGTCGAGTCGTGAGATTCTTGCCGTCGGTCATAATCACATTTCTCCTGGCGCCCACATACGGGGCGCAATTGCTCGCGCGGCGCGAGTGCTTGGGGGGTCGACACTTCTAGGATACGACGCCGGAGACTCGCGAGGTTCAAGTCCGCGCTTCTCTGGATGACCGGGGGCACACTATGAGAACCTGTGACGTTATGTCTGTATTGATCAAGGGCGGGACCGTCGTGACAACCGATTGGTTGGGTGCGGCGGATGTATTGATCGAGGGAGAAACCATCCGCGCGGTCGGCGCGGGCCTCGAACTTCCAGGCGTTGAGGTGGTGGACGCAACTGGCCGATTTGTGCTGCCGGGTGGAATCGACGTGCATACCCACCTCGCCATGCCGCTAGGCAACATCTCATCGAGCGACGATTTTTACACGGGCCACGTCGCCGCCGCCTTCGGTGGCACGACGACTCACCTCGACTTCGCGAATCAGAGTAAGGGTGAATCTCTCGTCTCCGCGCTCGACGAATGGCACGCCAGGGCACGGGAAAAAGCCTGCATCGATTACGGCTTTCACGTCACCGTGACGGATGTGAACGAGGCGGTGCTGGACGAGATTGCGGAACTGCCCGACCGTGGCGTCACGACGATCAAGTGTTTGCTGGCATATAAAGGAAGGATCATGGTCAGCGACGAGGAACTATTCCTCGCCATGCAGCGGGCACGCGATGCAGGCCTGCTGACCATGGTGCACTGCGAAAACGGTGATGTCATCGATGTGCTCGTGCGGGAGGCGCTGGCGCAGGGCCAGACCGCTCCGAAGTACCATGCGCTGACTCGCCCCCCACAACTGGAAGGCGAGGCGACAGGACGAGCGATCGCCATGGCTGAGGTCCTGGACGCGCCGCTCTACGTCGTCCACGTTACCTGTGAGGAGGCGCTCGTCCGGGTGCGGGAGGCGCGGACGCGTGGCTCTCGGGTCACGGCGGAAACCTGCGTTCAGTATTTGTTCTTCACGGTCGACCACCTGGATACGGATGGGTTCGAAGGCGCGAAGTGGGTCTGCTCCCCTCCCTTCCGCCGCCGGCGCGACCAGGAACTGCTGTGGGAGTCGCTGGCGGACGGCACTCTGAGCGTCGTATCGACCGATCACTGTCCGTTCTATTACGAGACGCAGAAAGTGCTGGGACGGGACGACTTTTCCCGGATCCCGAACGGGTGTCCGGGCATTGAAGACCGATTACTGGTCCTGCACGAAGCAGGCGTGACCGGCGGCCGGTTCGACCTTCGACGATTCGTCGATCTCACGGCCACCACCCCGGCACGGGTGTTCGGTCTGGAAGGACGCAAGGGTGCTATCGCCCCTGGATGCGATGCCGACATCGCCATCTGGAACATGGATCTGGAGCGGACAGTGTCGGTGGAATCGAGCCACTCGGCGGTAGACTACAACCTCTACGAGGGAATGCGAGTACGCGGCCTGCCGGAG
>DAINCT010000121.1:0-8604 GCA_036732245.1 Chloroflexota bacterium
CGTGGCAGTCGGCGTACGCGTCGGCGTGGCCGTCGGAGTCGGTGTGGGCGTGATCGTCGGAGTCGGAACCGTTGTCGGTGTATCGGCAGCAGTTGCCGTGCCGGTCGGCCCAGGAGTGCCGGACCCGCCCAATGAGTATCCTCCGGACGCGTAGTACTGCTGCCCCTGCATTCTGATATACCCGCCGTCGTCGTCGCTCACCGTGCTGGTGTGGTTGTTACAGACCTGCCCGGTGCTCGACCCGTCCGAGTTACAGATCGACGTTGGGTTCGTGATTCCATCATTCATGCCGTCGGTATGCACCGTGCTGCCACCATTGCCTGCGCCAAAAAGTACGCCGATAATTCCCGACTGCACCAGTTCAGGGATGTGGCTAAAGAAGTACTCGGAACGGTTGTCCTGATAGTGGCCGTTTGTGTTGTTTTCCGTATCGAAGTACTGATTGCCTTCCGGCACCTGCCACACGATGACGGAGCGACCAGCCGCCGTGCCGGCTGCAGACACATAGCTCTCCCAACGGTGGAAGTTTGGAAACGTCACGTTTGAACGATCCCACCATGTGTTGGGATTGTTGTATACGTATTTGTAGTACCCCGCGTCACGGTCAAGCACGTCATTAAAGAGCAGGTCGTAGGTGCTCGTGCCTGCGGGTACACTCGTTGTCCCGCTCTGCGCGGCGAAGCTCCCCGCCGTCGTACCCAGCGAACTCGCATTCAACGTGGAGCTTGTATCACTACCCACGTCGTACTTGGTCGACCAGTTGCTCACGTGAAACGCGAGTAAGACATTCGGCGCATACAGATCGCGCAGATGGAGCAGCGCCCAGTTGAATCCCTGATAGGTGTTCGGATAGGCCGAGACATCAGTGTCTCCCGAACCGGCGACCGCGGCCTTCAGATATGCCGGATTATTGCCCTGCGCCGTGCAGAAGCTGTAACAGGAGGTGTTGTCGAGCACTGCCTGCTCGGCGTAACCAGAGAGATCCGGCTCGATCTGAACGATTGCCGTCTTTCCGAACCCCGCGATACCGCCATACGTTCCGGCGCCGAGGCGCTGCATGAGAAGGCGAAAATTCGCAAAGTAGCTGGCCATCAGGCTCGCGTTGTTCATATTGGACAGGTCTTTCTGCGCCTCTCCGCAACTCCCGCACGTGCCGCTGCTTTGCAATAATTCGTAGTACGGGAAGACCGGAAGGTAACTGTGGCCCGCCGCTCCCTGGGCGTACCACAAGGCGAATTGGCCACTTGTGTTCCAGGTCTCCCACCCACTATTCGTATTCACTCCTCCGGACAAATACTGATACGCATAGTCCCAGGGGATGCCCGAGTTCGGCATCCATCCGTAGATGCCAGTGCTATCCGGATGTGCGGCGAGCCCGATCCCAAAGTGACTCGGCAGGCCGCTGGGGCTCGACGCCGCATCGGCCGGTAAGGCGCGGTGGGCTCCGCCCAGTGACGCCAGTGCTAGACCCACGGTCGCGGCCATCGTCAGCAGTGCTCGACGAGTGTTCACATATCCCTCCCCATCACACCGCCATGGCTGCCGGCAGCACTACGGTGATCCCTGTATAGCTATACAACCACACCCAGCGGACGCGTGTCAGTGGCCCTAAGAGGAGTTTTCGTCTTCGTCTTTCGCATGACGTGGGAGTACTTTTACCCGAACAAAGGAGTAGAGGCTTCTACAATGCCGGGTACACTCCATGCGGAGGAGGCCACTCCATGACGGAGCAATCTTTGAACGAGGGCCAGGTTCGATCCAATCCTATCGAGCAATTCGCACTCTGGTACGAAGAGGCGCAGCAGGCCCATCTGCCTGAGCCGGATGCCATGACGTTAGCCACGGCAACCAGAGACGGGCGGCCCTCGGCGCGTATGGTCCTGCTCAAGGGCTTCGACGAGCGAGGTTTCGTGTTCTACACGAACTATCAGAGCGGTAAGGGACGTGTGATCGAGGCGAACCCACGAGCCGCGCTCATCCTGTTTTGGGCGGAACTCCACCGGCAGATTCGGATCGAGGGCACCGTGGCGCACGTGTCTGATGCCGAGTCGGACGCCTACTTTCGAAGCCGTCCAAAGGGCAGCCGGATCGCCGCCTTAGCGTCAAACCAGAGTGAGGTATTAGAGAATCGCGACCAACTCGATGCGAGGGTGGCGGAGCTCACTCAAAAGTACGGTGCGGGCGACGGAGTCGGAGACGATGATGTTCCCCGTCCCGCCCACTGGGGAGGATATCGCGTGGTGCCGGAAACCATCGAGTTCTGGCAGGGTCGGCGGGATCGGCTCCACGACCGGTTACTGTTCACGCGCCGTAGTGATGGTGCATGGAGCATGACGCGCCTATTCCCATGACGCCGGCATCCGATGCCGCGCCCGTATAGGCTGAGGCAAGTGCGAAGCGGCACGGCAGAATGGATGCTGATTCGAACGGCAAGCATCGACGACAGTCGGTGTGGGGGATCGCGGCGGTAATTGTGGCTGCGGTGACCGTAGCGCTACTCACCCAGGCGGGCATTTCAATTACGGCTTACGCCAGCGGTGACCATCCTGCTCCAGGAGAGCGTCGGCTTCCGGCGGTCCCCAACTGCCGCCAGGATACGTGGGCAGATCTGCCCGGTTATTTTGCTGTTCTTCCAGCATCGGCGTCACCAGGGCCCACGCCGTCTCGACTTCATCGGTCCGCGTGAACAACGTCGAGTCTCCGCGCATCGCGTCGAGCAGCAAACGCTGATATGCATCCGGGCTGGCGCCGCCAAACGCTTCCTTATACATAAAACTCATATCGACCGGTCGAACCCGCATCCCCGGCCCGGGCACTTTCACTTCCATGCGCAGCGCGAGCCCGTCATCCGGCTGAATGCGTAACACCAACACGTTGCTGCGCGGCCGGGAGGCCTTGCCGTCCGGCAAGAACATGTGTGGCGCCCGGCGGAACTGGATAGCGATTTCGCTCACTCGTTTTGCCAGACGCTTTCCGGTCCGAAGGTAGAACGGGACCCCCGCCCATCGCCAGTTATCGACTAGAAACTTGGCGGCCACATACGTCTCCGTCTTGGAATCCGGAGCGACCCCCTCCTCATCGTGATAGCCGGGCAGCATTCGACCGTCGGCCATCCCCCGACCGTACTGTCCCCGTACGACTGACTGCATGGGATCGCGCTCGTTCGGGAACTGCAGAGCGTCGAGGACCTTGACCTTCTCGTCTCGCACTTTGTCCGCGGTAAACGACGGTGGAGGCTCCATGGCGGTCAGCGTCAACAACTGCAGCAGGTGACTCTGCATCATGTCGCGAATGGCGCCTGCCTGCTCGTAGTATCCTCCACGTCCTTCCACTCCCAGGGACTCCGCCGCGGTAATTTGCACGTGCTCTACGTAGTTGCGATTCCAGATCGGCTCGAATATGCCGTTGATGAAACGCAGCACGAAGATGTTCTGCACCGTTTCTTTGCCCAGATAATGATCGATACGATAGACCTGGCTCTCGTCGAACACTTCGTGCACGCAGTGGTTCAGGCTATGCGCCGTGTCCAGGTCTCGGCCAAATGGCTTCTCCACGATCAGCTTCACCCACCCATTCTCTTCAGACGGCTGGTTGAGCTTCGCAGTGCCGAGATTGTGAACGACATTCGCGTAGACGTCCGGTGGAGTGGCCAGATAAAAGACCCGGTGGTTCTCGGTACCCGCTTCCTGGTCGATGCGATCCAGCGTCTCGGCCAGCGCACTGAAGCTCTTCTCGTCGTCGTACCGACCTTGCACGTAACTGATACGACCTGCAAAATCCTCCCAGGCCGAATCCTGCACCCGCACCCCGGACTCCTGCAGCGAATCGCGCAGGCCCTGCCGGTACTCGTCATTGTCCCGATCGCTGCGCCCGAACCCAACGATCGCGAACTGCTTGGGCATGAGTTTACTGGTCATAAGGCTATACAGGGCCGGGACTAACTTGCGGTGAGCAAGATCGCCCGTCGCGCCGAAGATGACGAGGGTTAACGGATCCGGCACCTTCTCCTGTACCGGGTTCTCTTCCCTCCAGGCGCGTTCTTCGTCCCAGACGTCTTGCCAGATATCCTCGTCGATGCTCGGCGTTACAACGGTTGCCATGAAGGTGCCTTTCCAGGTGAATCGTGCTGGTGAACGTTCTCAGTCTTGGGTGCAGCTCTGGTGAGCACCGGCTCGTCCTCGATCGACCTATCCAATTCTAGGGAATACCGCAGCCGAAACGGAACGTCCAGCGCGGCTCGGAGAGCGGCCCGCCCGACCATCTCGGATCAACTATGCACTCGTTCGGGATTTACGTCAGGGTTTCGTCCTCGCCGCGGCGCTCACCCTCATCGAACGATCCCGGTTCATCCGTGGGCCGATCATAGATGCTCCGTACGTGGGCCTGTTCGTTGTACGTGTCGGTCTGACCGGTCTTCGGAGCTCCTCCCCCCATCTCGGAAGAGTAGTCGACGCCGTCGTCCCGGCCCGCTTCGTCATTCTGGTTCTCCACCATGTGCCACGCTCCTTAGGTATGCGGGAGGAAACAGCAAGGACTGGGCCATGAACCGCTACCTGCCGTCTCCACCAGCCAATCGACGCGACGGCTCGTTTCCAACCTGAGCAATTACCCCGCGGCTCCCTTCCTGTGCGGGCGACAGGTCCAATCCGAGCACCAAGCCGATCATGAGAAAACCGGTGGCGCCAATGGGCAAGAACGCGGTATATGGCAGGCCGGTCGCATCCCATGCCGCGCCACCGACCAACGATATGACGAAAGGACATGAATACGTAATGGTGAAAATGGCCGCACTGAGGCGATGCACGTCGTGCTGCCCGACCAGCAGCGGCGGCAAAGCGATGGTCAGAACGAAAATGGTTGCCGTGGAGAAACCAAGCACTCCCGCGAACACTACCACCCACACGCCGCCTAACAAGAAACCCGCGGCTGCAGTTATCGTCAGCACTCCCGCGACCAGTACGGGCCATCGTCGTGCCACCATTACGCCGGAGAAAGCAGCCGCCACCAGTGATGCCGGGAGTTGGCTCAGATTAATGCTGGTCAGAGCCGCGGCGATCAAATTTCCGTGGTGGGTGGCGCGCAAATAATCCGGCAAAAACGCATTCGATCCGAAGTAGGAGGCGGATGCACATCCGAGAATCAGCCCCAGGCGCCAGGTTCGAGCACTTCTCCAATTCGGCCACCATTGCATTTGCGGCGCTTCCACGTCGCGCGCCCGATGTGAAGTACCGAGCCACAGTGCTACAGCCGTCAGTGCGACCGGAACGGACCAAAAACTGAAGGCAAGCTGCCAGCTCCCATGCACCAGCGGGAGCACAAGCGGCACTGTGAGCGCCGCCGCTATGATTTCTCCGATCAAAAAGCCGTTACTGTAGACGGCGGTTGCAAGCGTCGACCGCCGCGGAAACCATTCGCGCGTGAGCGTGGGCAACGTGGGTTGCGATACCGCGACGCCGACTCCCATCAAGAGCGTCATCAGGAAAAGGACCGGCGTGGTCGTCCCAGCGCCGCGTAGCGCACCGGCTCCCGCGACCAGACTTAGGCCGAGGATGAGCGCGCGCCGGGCTCCCACGCGCACGACCAGCAGCGAACCCGACACCGCAGCCACCGCCAGGAGCAAGACCGGCAGGGCCGACAATACGCCGACGAGTGTCTCCTGCAGCCCCAGATCGCGATGGATCGCGGGCAGCAGGGGAGGAAGTGCCAGGATCGTCATGCGCAATGCTGCCGCCGACAGCCAGAGCGTGAGCAAAGTAACGAAGCTCGCTCGGAACCCGTCTGAGCGAACTCCACTCTCGATTTTGCTACCTCCGCATGACGGTTCGCGTTGGTCTCTCTGGGCGGTTTGGACGGGGTACAAGCAAGCATACCGGGACGAGGCAGCGGTACGTTTGGCCGGGTAACCGCCGTCTGCGGCGCTAGTCGGCCAATGGCAGCGAGAAGGAAAAGCGAGATCCTCGCCCTACCTCGCTCACCACCTGAAGCTGACTCCCATGAAGCTCGAGCAAGTGACGTGCGATGGCCAGACCAAGACCCGCGCCACTGACTCGGCTTCGCCCTTTATCTACCTTATAGAACCGTTCAAAAATCCGCTCGGCTTCAGCGGCGTCCATGCCGACTCCGGTGTCTGCCACGTCGATTTGCACGCCGCGCCCTTGCCGCCGAGCACGAAGTGTGATCGATCCCTCGGAAGGAGTGAATTTGATCGCGTTGTGCACCAGGTTCATGACGACCTGTTCGATCCTTTTCGCGTCGGCGGCCACCGGAGGCAATGCCTCTTGCACATCCAGATACATGGCCACGCCTTTTTCCTCGGCCGTGGGAAGAAGCCGTGCTTGAACTTCCAGCAAAAGGTCGCCAATCGAGATCTCCCCGATACTGAGACTGAGACCTCCCGTTTCCAGCCGCGAGAGTTCGAGCAACTCCTCCACTAGTTGGGCCATCGCATGCGTTTCTACCTGGATGCGGTGCAAAAAATGCATTGCCGCGTCCGGATCGTTGATCGCTCCGCGCTGCAAGGTTTCCACCAGCAGATTGATCGACGCGATCGGCGTCCGCAACTCATGGGACACGTTCGCCACGAAATCCTTCCGCACCGTCTCCAGGTGGCGAAGACGAGTTGCGTCCTCCACGGAGACCACCAGCACCTGCGGCTCCCCCGCCTCCGACGTCACCGGAACGATGTGAAATCTGAGAAGTCGATCCGGATTCGGCACGTACATTTCGTGCCACGCCGGATGACGGTCGTGTAAGGCATCGCCCACCGCGAATTCAAAGTGCGGATCGTGTACGACCTCAGCCACTGATCGTGGCAGCGATTCAAAGAAGCCGAGGAGTTCTCTGCTCACCGGGTTCATGGCGAGCACCTGCCGGCGCGGATTGATGACAAGCATACCGCGATAGTCATGATCCGCAAACTGGTCGAAGAGCGCCGCGACGTCGAGACCGTCCAACACCCCTTGCTGTACCGCGTCCATCGTATTCGTCAGCAGCTTTCGACTGTTCCCCGGATCCGTGCCTTGCACCCGACGCGCGGCAAGATCCCTTCCTGACGGGTCCAGTCTCCTCATGAAGGCTCACTCCCAAACGAAGTCGGCTCGGAGCTGGACTGCGCTTCAAACGCATACCCCACGCCGTGCACCGTGCGAATCGGGTCGGGCGCATGAGCGCGTTCTAGCTTGGCCCGGACACGTCGCACATGCACGTCGACCGTCCGTTCCCCCACGTACTCATGCCCCCACACGGCGCTTAATAATCGGTCGCGAGTGAGCACGACGCCCGGATTTCGCATGAAGTACACCAGCAGATCGAATTCCTTGGGTTGCAGAGTAATACTCTCACCTTCCGCCACCACAGACCTGGCGCGTACATCGACGACCAGACGCCCGTGGGTGAGATAGTCACTGCTTTCTTCCGCCCGATCATAGTCGAGGCGCCGAAGATTTGCTTTGATGCGGGCTAACAACTCACGTAGACTGAACGGTTTGGTCACATAATCGTCCGCGCCGATCTCCAAACCCAGCACTCGATCGATGTCCTCGTCGCGGGCCGTGAGGATGATGATCGGGACCGTGCTAAAGGCGCGGATGCTGCGGCAGACATCGAAACCACTCCCGCCCGGAAGCATCAGATCCAGCACCACGAGATCCGGCTTTTCTCTTCGAGCTGTCGCGAGCCCGGATGGTGCATCGGTAGCAACCAGGGGGGTGTAATCGTCGCGTCGCAGGTTATACACCAATGCCTCACGCAGGCTTGCGTCGTCCTCAATTACCAGTATCTTGGCCATCTGGCTCACTTATCCCGGGCCATGCTACCACCTGACTCGGAAGCGTACTTGACCCTAGGATGCCGGCCTGATAGCGTGTCCGCTCCACCATGATCTCTTCCCTCGGTCATCGCATTCCCAATAAATAGGACGAGGCCGGGCATCATCCACCCGGCCCCATCACGTTTGCAAAAGGGACTGTCGACCTACTTCACTGCTTTTATCTGCGAGAGTGCCAGTTGCTCCACGACTTTCGGCAGTGGCACGTAATCCAATTTCTTGGCATACGTTTGACCCGCTCCAACCATCCAGGTCATGAGCGCGGAGAGCGCCTTGCCCTTCGTCTTGTCGGATTGGTTCTTGTACAGCAGGACCCAACTGTAGCCGGCAATCGGATACGCAGCCTTCCCCTTGCCGTTGACGATGCTGAAGTTCCTGGACGTGACATGAGGGAAGGAGGCTGCTGCTGCCGCGACGGAACTCAGAGTCGGAAACAGGAACTGATGCTTCGTGTTTTCGAGCATGGCTTGCTTCATGTGATTCTGCAGGACGTACGCAAGTTCGACATATCCGATGGCGCCAGGCGTTTGCTGGATGATCCCAGCAACTCCGTCATTTCCTTTGGCGCCGACACCTACCGGCCAGTTTGGCGTCTTGCTCACACCAACTTTGCCACGCCAGGTGTCGCTGACCTTCGACAGGTAGTCGGTAAAGATATAGCTCGTGCCACTTCCATCGGAACGATGTGTCACCACGATTTGCGTTGACGGGAGTTTGACTTTCGGATTTAGCTTTTTGATGGTGCTGTCGTTCCACTTGGTAATGAGCCCCAGGAATAT
>DAINCT010000121.1:8614-9228 GCA_036732245.1 Chloroflexota bacterium
ATATCCCCGAGGACTGATGCGGAAAGATGCAGGCCAGTCTTGACACCAGGCACGTTATACGCCACGGAAACGCCACCCAGCGCGATCGGGACCTGCTGCACCGGGCCACCGGCCTTCACCGCGCTCGGTAGGTCTGAGGTCGGGTCCATGGGCACGTCTGTGGCTCCAAAGTCGACGGTTTTGGCGATAAACTGTTGAATCCCCGCACCGCTTCCTATCCCCTGGTAATTGACCTGCACCGAGTGCTGCGCGCCATACACCTCAAAAGCTTTGGTGAAAAACGGGAGGTCAAAGGTGGAACCCGCGCCGGTTAGCGAGACACCCGCGTGCGGGCGAGCCGCGTGCACCGGGGTGAGCACACCCACAGCAGCTATGCTCGCAATGCATAGCGGTCCAATGAGACGTCGAATCAAGAGAGAGACTCCTTTCGATTTAGGCCAGTAATGTCACTTTCATTGTTCGACCGAACCGTTACAGAGTTGTTACAGGCCCTTTAACGGAACGTTACGGAGTTTCGCTCGCCCCCACGCATCAGCGCAGTGCTTGCTTTAACAAAACAGTGACATCCCTGTAACAATTCGGAAACAACTCGGTCGCTAGAGTGGGGAGTGAGC
>DAINCT010000122.1:0-9224 GCA_036732245.1 Chloroflexota bacterium
GACGACGTCGGCCCGGTTGCCTTTTCGGGCGAGCGGCTCGATCTTCCACTCCCAGGTGACGTAGAGGTCATTCTGACGCGGTCGGTCGAAATCGACGAGCCTCACCGGACGATGACGCTGCTCGCCCTCGTGGGGCTTGTGCCGGTGATCGTCTATCTCAGCCATCTCCACGTCCGCTCCTCGACTAGGCGCATATCGCTGGAGGCAGGAGCATGAACATTCTCATAGCCGTGGCCGGCCGGCATGGCAGCACGCGCATGATCGCGGACGCGATCGCGCAAGAGCTGACATTATCCGGCAAGACCGTTACCGTGCAGGACGTCGCCAAGGTGACCGATCTCGGACCGTACGACGCATCTATCGTCGGCAGCGCACTCTACCTGGGGGACTGGCTGCCAGAGGCGCGCCGGTTCGTGCAGCGCAACGGAAATACATTATCAGCCATGCCTGTGTGGCTGTTCAGCAGCGGTCCACTGGGCGAGGGTAATCCACAGCCGAAGGATGATCCGGGCCATCTCGCCGATCTGATGCGGGCGTGCGGCGCACGCGAGCACCGTACTTTCATCGGGAAGCTTGACAGGAACGACCTCGGGTTTGGAGAGCGGCTCGCAGTGAAGATGGTGAAGGCGCCGGAAGGCGACTTCCGGGATTGGGAGGCGATTCGTGAATGGGCGCAGGGCATCGCGTCAGCACTCGCGGCCCCCCCTCAAGCAGGCTCCAGTTTCAAGGGAGGAACAATTGACGTCAACACTATCGTACCCGGTACAGCTCACAGTTGATTATCCGGACCGGCCGCTCGATCGGCTGAGGACGTTCTTTCGCTTGTTCGTGGCCATTCCGATCCTGATCGTCATCGGAAGTGTAGCTGGGAGCACATGGCAGTGGTCTTCCGGAGGCAAGACCTCAGGCGCGGCAGCCGGAGTTGGCGGTCTATTGTTCTTCGCTCCTTTGCTTATGATCGTATTCCGTCAAAAGTATCCTCGCTGGTGGTTCGACTGGAACCTCGAGCTCCTGCGATTCAGTAACCGGGTGGGAGTCTACATGGCTCTCATGGACGATCATTACCCTTCGACCGATGAACAGCAATCCGTTCATCTCGACTTCCCGTATCCTGACGTCCAACGCGATCTCAATCGATGGCTACCACTCGTCAAGTGGTTCCTGGCTATCCCGCACTACATTGTCCTCTTCTTCCTCTATATAGGGTTGGTCGTGGCGGTGATCGCCGCGTGGTTTGCGATCCTATTCACCGGCCACTATCCGCGCAGCATCTTCGACTTCGTAGTGGGTGTGATTCGCTGGCACAACCGGGTGCTTGCTTATGCCTTCGTGCTGGTGACCGATCGCTACCCGCCCTTCCGGTTGGCGCCCTGAGCAATCAATAGCTGTGAGCATCATCTCCGGCCCTTCGACGTCTAGCGGCGGGGATGGGCCTGCCGTGCGGGTGCAAGGTCTGCGCGTGGTCCGCGGCAAGCGAGAGGTACTGCGCAACATCAGTCTCACGATACCGGGTGGATCGATTACCGGCCTGATCGGTCCCAGCGGGTGCGGCAAGAGTACGCTCATGCGATCCATCGTCGGCGTTCAAATCATGCAAGCAGGCGATGTTACCGTTCTCGGTTTTCCGGCTGGAAGCTCGGAGTTGCGCCGGAGGATTGGATACGGTACGCAATCGCAGGCAATCTACTCCGACCTCACGGTAGCTGAGAACCTACGCTACTTTGGCGCAGTGTTGGGGGCACCTTCACGCGAGGTAGACGAAGTAATCGACGGCGTGGGATTGACCGCCGAGCGGGACCAGCTGGTCGGCCAGCTCTCCGGCGGTCAACTCTCGCGCGCGAATCTCGCGGTGGCCCTGCTCGGTGAGCCGGAACTGCTCATCCTGGACGAGCCGACCGTCGGGCTCGATCCGTTGTTGCGAGAGGAATTATGGGAACTCTTTCGTCGGCTGCGTGCGACCCGTGGGATCACTCTGCTGGTCTCCAGCCATGTGATGGATGAAGCTGAGCGCTGCGAGCGGCTCATTTTGATAAGGAACGGGTCCATTCTGGCGCAGGATACGCCGGCCGCTCTCTGCGCGCGAACAGGAACTCAGAGTTTAGAGCAGGCATTCCTCTCGCTCGTAAAGCAGAAGGAAGCCGACGGACCGTCACGATGAACGTCATGCTCTCGCTGGCAACGAGCCGTCGCATCTTTCAGCAGTTGCGGCGGGATCGCCGCACGATCGCGATGATGATCCTGCTCCCGGCGCTCCTGGTTATTCTGATGCGCTTCGTCCTTAATTCAAAGCAAGCGTTCGAACACTCGGCTCCGTCCCTGCTTGTCATCTTTCCGTTTATCGTCATGTTCCTAATCACCTCGGTCGCGACCTTGCGTGAACGGACTACCGGGACGCTGGAGCGCTTGATGACGATGCCGCTCGGTAAGCTCGACCTCCTTCTGGGATACGCACTGGCCTTTGGACTGTTCGCCGTGATCCAGGTGACGGTCGTGGCAGTGCTGTCTCTGACCTGGCTCGGGCTGAGCATTGCCGGATCGTTGGTCCTGTTGTTGGTGGTCGCGGTGCTGGATGCCTTGCTTGGTATGGCACTCGGACTGTTTGTGAGTGCGTTTGCCCGCACCGAATTCCAGGCAGTGCAGTTCATGCCGCTGCTCGCGGCGCCGCAGATCCTCGTCTGCGGATTGTTCGCGCCACGCAGCAGTATGGCGCCCCCACTGACCTGGTTCTCAAATGTCATGCCCCTGTCCTATGCGGTGGATGCCATGAAGATCGTCGCCGGCTCCCCCACGGTGACCCGAGACTTGATCTCGGACATGGTGGTCGTTGCTGGGTGCACGCTCTTGGTTCTTGTTCTGGGCGCGGCTACTCTGCGGCGCCGAACACCGTAGCCGTCGGACCTTACTGAATGCGGCGATTCCGCGCCGCGGACATTGCCTTTCCAGCGCAGCAAATCCGCGGGGCGGAATCGCTAGCGTGCTCGCAGCGCATTGAGAATGACGGCCACGTCGAGTACCTCTTGCAAAAGGGCGCCCACCGCGGGCGGAATGTATCCGAAAGCGGCCACCAACATCATGGCCCCACTGAGGCCCAATCCGACAAAAATACTCTGTTTGGCGATGTGGAGGGTGCGCTGGCCAATGTCTATGGCATCCGCCACGCGACCGACATCGTCAACCAATAGGACGATATCGGCTGCTTCGGCCGATATGGCCGCTCCACGGGCGCCCAGTGCCACGCCGATGGTCGCGGTAGCCAGTGCCGGCGCGTCGTTGATCCCGTCTCCAACCATGACAACCGTCTCGTGCTGCTCCATCAACCGCCGCACCGCTGCCACTTTCTGCGACGGAAGCAGCTCCGCCTGCACGCTTGTGATGCCGATCTCGGACGCGATGGCTTGGGCTGTTGCGCGGTCATCGCCGGTCAACATGACAGTTTCTCGCACACCGCTCCGTTGCAGCCGCTCGAGCATGGCGCGAATCCCGTCACGCGGCCGATCCCGATAGATGACGAGGCCGGCCTCCCGACCATCTATGCCGACGACCGCCAGGGCGTCGTCATCCGCTCCTTCATTGGTCCGGGACTGTCGTAGATTCTCCGCAGTAGTCAGCCCATTGCCGATGGCAAAGGCGGCCGACCCCACGTCGACGCGGTGACCATCCACCGACCCTGAGACGCCCTGCCCTGCCGTCTCCTGCACCTCGCTCGGCAAAGAGATAGTTTCCCGCTGCGCCTCCGCCGCGCGCACCAGAGCACGCGCCATGGGATGACCTGAGAGCTGTTCCAGGCCCGCCGCCAGCCGCAAAATGGTTCCGGCGTCGTGCCCGTCGACCGGCACGATTCGCTCAACCTCGGGCGTCCCTCTGGTCAACGTTCCAGTTTTGTCGAAGACGACCGCTTTGGCCCGCCCCACCCGTTCGATGGCAGCGCCCCCTTTGACGATAATCCCGTGCCGGGCGGCCCGATTGATGCCGGAGATGATGGCGACGGGGGTCGCAAGGATAAGGGGGCAAGGTGTGGCCACCACGAGCACCGCCACGACCGCCTCGGGTCGGCGGGTCAGAATCCACGCGAGTGCGCACATGGCCAGCGTGAAGGGAGTAAAGAGCACGGCGTACCGATCAGCCAACCGGCCAATCGGCGCCTTGTCACTCTGCGCATTCTGAACCAGGGCGACGATCTGCTCGTACTGACTCTGGCTGCTGGGGCGCAGGGCGCGGATCTGTAAGGCTCCGTCGGTGCAGACGCTCCCGCTCATCACCTCTCTTCCCAGTCCCACGGCTACCGGTACAGGCTCGCCGGTGAGCGCCGACTCGTCCACGGCCGACGTGCCTTCTGTCACTATGCCGTCTACCGGAATCACCTCTCCCGGACGAACGATCAGGACATGGCCGGCAACGACCTCGCCCACGGGTACGTCCACGATGGCATCTCCACGACGCAGGTGGGCAATACGCGGCGCGCGCTTCAACAACTCCTCGAGCGAGGTCGAGGCCCGTCGAACGGAGAAGTCCTCCAGCGCTTCTCCGCCGGTCTGCATGATCACAATGACACAGCCCGCGAGATACTCGTCGGTAACCGCCGCGCCGAGAATCGCGAGCGTGGCGACCACGTCGCCGGTAAATTTGCCATGCAGCATGTCCCAGCAGGTGCGGACAACAATCGGTGCACCCGCCCCGATCAACGTCACCAACAGTACGGCATTCGCGGCGCGCGGTGCCGACGCCGGAAGCCGCAGCACGAGACCGGCAGCGAACCCTAAACCGGCCAGGAACGGCAAGGGATATCGCCGTGCAGCGTCACGCATTCGCGCCACGAAGTCATGCATTTCCGTCGCCCTGCCCGCTTGTTGAATAAACCTGATAGTGGCAGTGTAGGTCTGTACAAGATCGCTGCCCATCCGTCATTGAACTGAGTTCTCGGGGAATCGGACTTGAGATAACCCTTCGGACCTCTGTCCTGACACGGTCTCGCAACACGCTCATTGGAGTGGGATCACCCCTCGAAGGCGTTTTCATCAATCTCAGGCGGTTTTGGCCCGGATATCAAGTCTCCGCCTGATAACTGGCGGGGCTCCCGGCGCATAGAGTGAGGTCAGCGAGGGGCTTGCAGCGGCGCCGACCGATACCAGCGTGACGAACGGAGGATGCTCGTGTTCCAGATACGAATTCATGGCAGAGGTGGTCAGGGAGTGGTGACCGCGGCAGAACTGATGTCGGTCGCCGCCTTTATGGAAGGACAGCATGCCCAGGCTTTTCCCAGTTTTGGCTCAGAACGCATGGGCGCGCCGGTCGTGGCATTCTGCCGCATCCATGACAGAGAAATACGGTCACGCGAGCCGGTCATGCAACCGGACGCAGTCATCATTCAGGATCCCACGTTGCTTCATTCGGTCGACGTGTTCGATGGACTGGCGCCTGACGGGTACGTGTTGGTGAATACCTCTCAGAGCCTCGACCAACTCGGGATCGATGACCTGCTCAACACCCAACCAGCCGGTCACGTACGAACGGTCGCCGCCACCGATCTTGCCCTGGCTCACGTTGGTCGACCGATTCCAAATGCCGCGCTGTTGGGCGGCTTCGCAGCCATGACCGGGGTCATCGAGCTGGAGGCCGTGAAGGCTGCCATCAAGCAGAAGTTTCCCGGCACCGTGGGAGACAAGAATGTGTCCGCTGCCGCTGCAGCTTTCGACGCAGTGCAAGCCTGACGAGAAAGGACAGAACCACGTGTTAAAGCAGATAGAGGGATCGCGGGCCATGGCTGAGACTATCGCGCTGTGCCGTCCGCAAGTAATCTGCGCGTACCCCATTACTCCGCAGACGCATATCGTGGAGGGTCTGGGCGAGTTAGTCAAGACCGGTGAACTGCAAGGGTGTGATTTCATCAATGTCGAGTCGGAATTCGCGGCGCTCAGCGTCGCGATCGGCGCATCGGCTGCGGGCTCGCGCTCATACACGGCGACGTCAAGTCAAGGGTTGCTCTTTATGGCAGAGGCCGTCTACAACGCCGCCGGGATGGGTATGCCGATCGTGATGACGCTGGGCAACCGGGCAATCGGTGCGCCCATCAACATCTGGAACGATCATAGCGACGCCATGGCACTCAAAGACGCCGGCTGGATCATGCTCTTCGCCGAGACCAATCAGGAAGCAGCCGATCTTCACATCCAGGCTTTTCGGCTCGCCGAGGAGCTGAGCTGTCCAGTCATGGTCTGCGTCGACGGCTTCATTCTGACTCACGCCTTCGAGCGGATTAATCTGCCCGACCAGGAAGAAGTCGATGCCTACTTGCCGCCCTACGACCCGGTCCAGGTACTCGACCCGGAAGAGCCCGTGTCGATCGGGGCCATGGTGGGGCCGGAAGCCTTCATGGAAGTGCGATATCTCGCTCATTACAAACAGTTGCAGGCATTGTCCCTCATCCCGGAGCTGTCTCATGAGTTCGAAGCCCAATTTGGGCGCCCATCGGGTGGTCTCCTGCACACCTATCGAACCGCTGATGCCGACACGTTGATCGTCGCCATGGGATCGGTGAACGGCACGATCAAGGATGTCGTGGACGACATGCGCGCCGACGGACACTCCGTGGGAGCCGTCGTGATCACCTGTTTCCGACCGTTTCCGCTCGCCGAGCTTCGTGACGCGCTACAAGACGCCAAGCGAGTGCTCGTGGTGGAGAAGAATCTGGCAGTCGGGTTGGGCGGAGTTCTGGCTTCCAACGTTCGCATGGCCCTGCGTGGCGTGGAGACCAGCGTGCTGACCTGCATCGCCGGTCTAGGTGGGCGTACGATCACGAAAGCATCGTTGCGGGAGATCTTTGAGGCCGCGGAGCGTGACGAGTTGGAAGATGTCACTCTGCTCGATCTCAAATGGGACGTCGTTCGACAACAACTGGATCGAATGAATGCCACGCGACGCTCAGGTCCAATCGCCGAGAGCATCATGCGCGTGATGGGCGTCTAGGCGCCAGGAGGAGTTCTCAATGAACGACGGAAGCTATCAACGAATCAAGTTCTATCAGACCGGAACGCTGACAGTGGGCAATCGCCTCCTCGACCAGTCGCAACGGACTGTACAGGCATCCGAGAACCGAAGCAATGCCCTCACCTGCGGACACCGCGCCTGCCAGGGTTGTGGCGAAGCACTCGGCGCCCGGTACGCGCTCGATGCCGCGATGCGGGCCACGAACGGTCAGTTGGTCGCGGTCAACGCCACGGGTTGCCTCGAAGTATTTACCACGCCCTTTCCCGAGACATCGTGGCAGCTTCCCTGGTTGCATTCACTGTTCGGTAATGCGGCCGCGGTGGCCTCCGGTGTTGCCGCGTCGCTGCGGCAGCAGGGCAAGGAGCACATCCGGGTCATCGCTCAAGGTGGTGACGGCGGTACGACCGATATCGGCTTCGGCTGTTTGTCCGGCATGTTTGAACGCAATGACGACGTTCTGTATATCTGCTACGACAACCAGGGGTACATGAATACTGGGGTCCAGCGCTCCAGCGCGACACCGCCCGCGGCACGCACCGCGACCACTCCGGCCGTCGGTCCCGCTCCCGGCAATGTCTTCGGCACCGGCAAGGATCTGCCCCGCATCGCCATGGCCCACGACATCCCGTATGTGGCAACAGCAACGGTCGCCGACCTCCACGATCTCGAAGCCAAAGTTACACACGCAATACCCATTCGAGGGGCGCGTTATATCCACATCCTCGTGCCATGTCCCCTGGGTTGGGGCAGCGCACCGGGCGACACCATTCGCCTGGCTCGTCTGGCGACCGAGTCCGGTTTCTTTCCTCTGTTCGAGGCCGAGCGCGGCACGGTCATCAGCTCGACTCCCATTCGGCGTCGCGTGCCGGTCGAAGAGTACCTGAAACTCCAACAACGGTTCGCGCACCTATTCCGCCACGAGCGTGACGAGCAGCGGATCGCCGCACTGCAGAGCATGGCGGATCGCAATATCGCCACCTACGGTCTGCTTCCAAACGGAGGAGCACCACGATGAACAAACCATTTGCCATCACACTCGACGTAGGGAGCAGCCTCGCGAACCACACCGGCTCGTGGCGAACCGAGCGACCGCAGTATGTCGACCGTCTGCCGCCTTGCAACAATGCCTGTCCGGCGGGCGAAAACTGCCAGGCATGGCTCTATCACGCCGAAGAGGGGGACTACCGAACGGCGTGGGACGAGATCATGCGCAACAATCCGTTGCCGGCCATCATGGGCCGCGCCTGTTACCACCCGTGCGAAACTTCGTGCAATCGAGCGTCGCTGGATTCTGCCGTCAATATCCATGCGGTCGAGCGCTTCCTGGGCGATCTGGCCATTAAAGAGGGCTGGACGGTTGCAGTGGATGCACCGCCGACCGGGAAGAAGGTACTGGTTGTCGGTGCCGGTCCGAGCGGATTGGCAGCAGCGTATCACCTGGCTCGAATGGGCCACGCGGTGACGATCAAGGACGCCGGACCGGTGGCCGGAGGCATGATGCGCTTCGGCATTCCGGCATATCGCCTGCCACGCGACGTGGTGAACGCCGAGGTGCAGCGCATTCTCGATCTCGGCGTCGAGCTCCAGCTCAACACGAAGGTGGATGACATTCCCGCGACCATGCACGACGAAAGTTTCGACGCCGCGTTTGTTGCCATTGGGGCGCACCTTGCCAAGCGAGTCGACATCCCGGCGCCCGATGCGGGCCGAATCCTTGACGCGATCGCCGTGCTCCATGAGATGGAGACCGAGGACGAGCACCCGAAGTTGGGACGCCGAGTTGTGGTGTACGGCGGCGGCAACACCGCCCTGGACATGGCGAGAACGGCTAAGCGCCTGGGCGACGATCCTGTAATCGTATACCGGCGCACGCGAGAAAAAATGCCGGCGCATGATTTCGAGGTCGAGGAGGCCATGGAAGAAGGGATCACCTTCCGCTGGCTCAGCACGATCAAGAACATGGAGGAAGGCTCCATCACCATCGAAAAGATGGAGTTGGACTCCGAGGGCTGGCCGCAACCCACCGGAGAATTCGAAACCATCGCCGCCGACACAGTTGTCCTGGCACTTGGTCAGAACGTCGACATCAGCGTCCTCGAGCGCATTCCCGGTGTCGAGTTCTCGCGGGACGGTGTTGTGCAGGTGGATCGCCGGATGATGACCGGCCACGACGGCATCTTCGCCGGCGGGGACATGGTGCCTTCTGAGCGGACCATCACCGTTGCCGTGGGACACGGCAA
>DAINCT010000123.1:0-9018 GCA_036732245.1 Chloroflexota bacterium
GCGGCTACGAGGCACTGCGCGACCTGGCCGAGAAGACCGATATCCCGGTCATTACGACCCTGCTGGGAATCAGTTGTTTTCCGGAGTCTCACCCGCTGTCGCTCGGCATGCCGGGCATGCACGGATCCGCCTGTACGAACCGGGCGATCGACGAAGCGGATCTTTTGCTGGCGATCGGCATGCGTTTTGACGATCGTGTGACGGGCAAGATTAGCGAATTCGCGCCGCGTGCCCGCATCATTCACGTCGATATCGAGGCAGCCGAACTGGAAAAAGTGGTTCGCACGGAGGTTGCGATCAATGCCGATGCCCGCGCCACGATGGAGCGCCTAGGTGAAATGGTGAGTGCGCGCACCCACGAGGACTGGAGAGCCAAGATCAGCGGCTGGCAGAGCCCGAGCTACCGGATCGAGCACGACCTCCCGCAGCCGGTGGACATCCTGGCCGAGATCAAGCGGGTCAGTGGCGGCGAAGCAATTCTGGTCACGGACGTGGGACAGAACCAGATGTGGTCCGCGCAGCACTACGGCTACGACCACCCCAATACGCACATCACGTCCGGTGGGCTGGGGACCATGGGATTCGCCTTGCCGGCAGCCATGGGCGTGAAGTTCGGTCAGCCGGATGCGGCGGTATGGGCCGTGGCGGGCGACGGTGGTTTCCAGATGAACATTCAGGAACTCGCCACCATCGCGGCCGAGGGGCTCGAGATCAAGATCGTGATCATGAATAACGGCTACCTGGGTATGGTTCGCCAATGGCAGAAGTTCTTCCACGGCGCCCGCTACTCGGCGACGCCGATTACCAGCCCGAACTACATCCTGCTCGCTCAGGCATATGGCTTGAACGCACGCCGCGTCGATCATGTCGACGAGATGCGAGAGGCGATGGAGTGGGCGGCCTCAACTCCGGGCTGCACGATCCTGGATATCGCGATCGAGCAGGAGCGGAATGTGTATCCGATGATTCCATCCGGTCAATCGGTAGCAGCGATGATCGAAGACACGGTGCCTGAGCGCTTCCGGACCGGGGAGGCAGCGGGTGAGTGAGTCGACTCTGACCCTGCGTTTCGCCGAAGGCACGGGAGCCGTGGATCGCATCATCGGCCTGCTGCGGCGACGCGGCTTTCCGATTGCCGGAATGACGCTGGAACGAACCCACGCCGACGGCGTCGGTCGGATGACGGTCGTGGTGAGCGGCGCCGATCATATCGAGCAGGTCTCACGACATCTGCGGCGTCTGCCGGACGTGCTGGAAGTCACGAACGCCGATGCCGGTACCATTCAGCGCGAATACGCTCTGGTACGCGTCCATTGTGTGCCGGAGCAACGGCCGGATCTGGAAGCGGTGATCCAGCGCTATGGAGGGCGGGTCATCTCAACCGGGAGCAATTATCTCGCAATAGAGGCTTCAGGTCACCGCGATGAGCTGGACGCCATGTTCTCCGAGCTCGTGCCGTACGGTATAGAGGAATCGGCCCGCACCAACCCGATGGCACTCCACGCTGGAGCCCCGGCCCCAGAGTGGCAAACGGTCTGAGTAAGGAGGAGATAGACAGATGGCAAAGGTGTATTACGACGAGGATGCCGATATAGACGCGATTCGGCGGCGACGGATCGCCGTCGTGGGATATGGCAGCCAGGGACATGCGCACGCACAGAACTTACGAGATAGTGGCTGCGAAGTGCGCGTCGGATTGTACGAGGGGAGTGGAAGCTGGCAACGGGCCGAAGCAGACGGCTTCGTGGTGCAAACGGTCGCCGACGCCAGCGCGTGGGCCGATCTCATCAGCATTCTGCTGCCGGATCAGCATCATAAATCGGTCTACGAACAGTCGATCAAGCCGAACCTGGCGCCCGGGAAGCTGTTGATGACGGCTCACGGGTTCTCGATTCACTTCGAGCAGATCGTGCCCACTGACGAGATCGACGTCGCCATGGTCGCGCCCAAAGGGCCGGGCCATATGGTGCGCCGACTATACTTCGAGGCCGGAGTGCCGGCGCTCTTTGCGGTGCAGCAGGACGCCTCCGGCAATGCCGAAGCGCTGGCTCTGGGTTACGCCCGCGCTCTGGGCAGCACCAAGGCCGGTGTTTTGAGGACGACGTTCCGTGAAGAGACCGAGAGCGATCTCTTTGGCGAGCAGGCCGTACTCTGCGGTGGCCTATCGTCACTGATCAAGGCGGGATTCGAGACGCTGGTCGCGGCCGGTTACCAGCCGGAGCTGGCCTATTTTGAATGTCTGCACGAGACGAAGTTGATTGTCGACCTGATTTATCAGGGAGGCCTCTCGTATATGCGCTATTCGATCAGCGACACCGCCGAGTACGGCGACTATGTCTCCGGACCCCGGGTGGTCGACGATCACGTGAGAGCGACGATGCGCCAGATTCTGACGGAGATTCAGGACGGTTCATTTGCCAAACGCTGGGTCGACGAGTGCGAATCCGGCGGCAGTAATTTCCGACGCATGCGGGCGGAAGCTCGCAACCATCAAATCGAACAGGTTGGGCACGAGTTGCGCTCGATGATGAGCTGGCTCAATCCCAAAGAGGTGCCGGCAGATCCGACACCGGTTGCCTGACGGGCCCGGAAGGAGCGAGGTATGAACGACGAGCGCTTTGACCAGAACTTTGTGTGGTACGAATGGGGCTTTGTCAGCCCCGGAGAAGTGCCGACCGACGATCTGAGCGTCCCTGGTGACGCCCGGTCCGAGGGAAACGGCTCGTACGTCGCACCCAATGTATGGGACGACGATTGGAAACGATGGACGGCGTAGTCCGCGTCTTCGACACCACCCTGCGTGATGGCGAGCAGTCTCCGGGAGCAAGTCTGACCGTCTCTCAAAAGGCGGACCTGGCCCGCCAACTCGACGCACTCGGTGTAGATATTATCGAAGCCGGCTTCCCAGCGGCCTCGCCGGCCGATCTGGAGGCGGTGGCCGAGGTGGGTCGCGTGGTGCGGCACGCGCGAGTCGCGGCCCTGGCGCGCTGCACACGCGCCGACATCGAGGCAGCGGCTCGTTCACTGCAAGACGCGGAGCGACCTGTCTTACACGTCTTCATTGCGACCTCGGATATCCATCTCAAACACAAGCTGCGTCGCAGCCGGACCGAGGTGATGCACGTGGTCGCCGAATCGGTGGCGTATGCTCGACAACTCTGTCCGACTGTCGAGTTTTCAGCGGAAGATGCCACGCGCTCCGATCTGGACTACCTGGCCCGTATCTGCGACGTGGCGGTACATGCCGGCGCGACGACGATCAACCTGCCTGATACGGTCGGCTACTCCGTCCCTGAGGAGTATGCCGCTATGTTTCGCTACGTGCGCGACCGCGTCGATTCAGAGGGCACGACAGTTTTCAGCGCCCACTGCCACGACGATCTGGGACTGGCCACCGCCAATACGCTGGCTGCCGTGCAGGCGGGAGCGCGTCAAGTCGAGGTCACGATCAATGGACTGGGCGAACGCGCCGGCAACGCTCCGCTCGAAGAGGTGGTCATGGCGCTGCGGGTCCGCGGTGAGGCGATCAACGCTCCTCAAACCGCCATCAAGACCCAGGAACTGCTGGCGACGAGCCGATTGGTAAGCGAAATGACCGGTCTTCCGGTTCAGGCGAACAAAGCAGTGGTGGGAGCCAACGCCTTCGCCCATGAAGCCGGCATCCATCAAGACGGATTCATTAAAGAGCGCACGACCTATGAAATTATGATTCCGAGCGACGTGGGTTGGGATGCCAGCCGGATCGTGTTGGGCCGTCATTCCGGCCGCCATGGAGTGAAGTATCGGCTCGAGCAGCTCGGTTTCACCTTCGATCAAGACACATTCGAGGGCATCTACGCGGATTTTATTCTTCTGGCTGATCGCGAGCGTGAGATCACCGATGCGATGCTGCAGGATCTGGTCGAGAAGCGCGGGTTTTCCAATGGCACGCCGACCTATGCCCAGAGCTCGCTGTCATGAGTTTCGAGCTCGTACTGTTGCCGGGCGACGGCATCGGCCCCGAAGTGGTGCAAGCCGCCATAGAGGTGCTCGACGCAGTCACCGCCGGTGAAAACCTCGATATCCGGTACACCACGCTTCTGGTCGGCGGCGCAGCCATCGACGCCTACGAAACGCCACTCCGCACAGAGGACCTCGACCGCTGCCGCCAGGCTGACGCGTTATTGCTGGGAGCGGTTGGTGGGCCCGTATGGGACGAACTATCAGTAGAGACGCGACCGGAGCGCGCTTTGCTCCGTCTACGTTCCGAACTAAGCCTTGGCATCAACCTGCGCCCCGTGGCCTGGACTCCGGCCGGAGGACGATACGCCCCACTCACCGAGGAAGTAGCGCGCGATGCGGATATTGCCTTTGTGCGCGAGCTGACCGGCGGAGTGTACTTCGGTCAACCCTCGTACTACCACCGGACGGTCGGTGGGCGGCACGCGGTGGACACGTCCACGTATTCGGAAAAGCAGGTGCAGGCGGTCCTCGAGTTCGCCTTCGAGTTGGCCCGCAGCAGGCGCGGCAAAGTCACGTCGGTCGACAAAGCGAACGTGATGAACACGTCCCGCCTCTGGCGAGAGGTCGCAACCGAGTATGGGCGGGACAATCCGGATGTGGAACTGGAGCACGCGCTGGTTGATTCGTTTGCAATGTCATTGATTGGGTCGCCACGTTCCTACGACGTGGTGGTGACAGAGAATTTATTTGGCGATATTCTCACCGACCTGGCGGGTGTGATTGCCGGCTCGCTCGGCGTCCTGCCTTCGGCCAGCCTGAGGCCGGGCGGCGGAGATCGGCGCTTTGGTATGTACGAACCGATCCACGGCTCGGCACCATCTCTCCAAGGACAAGATGTGGCGAACCCGGTGGGGAGCATCCTATCCGTGGCACTGATGCTCCACTGGTCGCTCGGTCGAACCGATCTAGCCAACGATATCCAACACGCGGTGAATCGAGTCATGGCCGGAGATCGCCTGACGGCGGATCTGGCGGGGAGCGGTACGACACCCGTCGGAACACGGGAATTTACCGCAGCAGTAATCGAGGCCTTGAAAGAACAAGGAGGTGCCCGTGAACGTCGCGATATACGACACCACGTTGCGTGACGGCTGCCAGGCATACGGGTTCAGCCTCACCGTCGACGACAAGCTGAGGGTAGCGGAACGGCTGGACGAGTTGGGCTTCGCCTACGTCGAGGGCGGATGGCCCGGATCAAATCCACGCGACGAAGAGTTTTTCGCCCGGGCCAAACATCTGCCGTGGCGCAACAGCCGCCTGGCCGCGTTCGGCAGCACACGTAAACCGTATACCGCGGCAGCCAACGACGCGAATCTTCGCATCCTGCTCGACGCGGAGGCACCCGTGGCCACGATCGTGGGAAAGGCATCCGCGGAACAGGTCAGGGTAGTGCTGGGGATCCCAGTGGAAGAAAATCTGGCGATGATTTCGGACTCGGTAGCATTCTTGAAAGCCGCCGGACGTGAAGTCATGTTCGATGCCGAACACTTTTTCGACGGCTATGCCGAGGATCCCGCGTACGCACTCGCTTGCCTGCAAGCCGCGGCACGGGCGGATGCTGATTGGGTCGTGCTTTGCGATACCAACGGCGGCTCATTGCCATCCGCCATCGCCGGCGCCTGCGCGCAGGTGGCCCAGACGGTTCCCACCCGATTCGCGATCCATACACACAACGATGCGGAGCTGGCCGTGGCGAATACCCTGGCAGCGATCGAGGCCGGGGCGCAACAGGTGCAGGGCACGATCAATGGTTACGGCGAACGCGTCGGCAACGCCAATCTGTGCTCGATCATTCCGAACCTGCAGTTGAAACTCGGGTATTCGTGCTTGCCGCCCGAGAGTATCGTGCGTCTCACCGAACTGTCGCGCTATGTGAGCGAGGTGGGGAATGCCCCCCACTCGCTCAAGCTGCCGTACGTGGGCACTGAAGCCTTCGCGCACAAGGCGGGGATGCACGTCAACGCCGTGATGAAAGGTGCCCAGACATACGAACACGTCGCGCCCGAGTCGGTAGGGAACGAGCGGCACGTGCTGGTCTCCGACCTCTCAGGCCGCAGCAACATCCAGCACAAGCTCGAAGAACTCGGATTGACGCTCTCACCCGACGCAACGCTCAAACTATTGCAAGTCATCAAGCAGCGGGAACACGGCGGAACGATCTACGAGGATGCCGACGCGTCCTTTGAGCTGCTCGTGCTCCGCACCGCCGGGACACATAGCCCACAGTTCCACCTGCAATCGTATTCCGTTACCACCGCACATCGGGCCCGGAGCGATGGTTCGGAGGCGACGGTGAAGGTGCGGGTTGGAAAAGATCGATCGCTGGCCGCAGCCGAGGGAGTCGGTCCGGTCCACGCGCTGGACGCGGCTCTGCGGAAGGCACTGATAGAGTTCTATCCAGGGATCGCGCGCGTGCGCCTGGTGGACTACAAGGTGCGGGTGGTCGACAATGAAAGTGGGACATCGGCCCGGGTTCGAGTCTGGATCCAGGCCACCGATGGGCATCGCACCTGGAACACGGTGGGCGCATCGCCCAACATCGTGAGTGCGAGCGCGACGGCGCTGGTCGACAGCCTGGAATACTCGCTCCTGGCGGCGGATGGCGAACAAACGGCACAGCGGCTGACGGGGTAAATGCGGACGATGTAGGCCGGGGCTCCGTCCCCGGCTCAATCTGACAAACGAATCGTGTGCTAAAGAGCAGAACGGCACAACGACCGTTCTGGCATAAGGACGAACCTCGGCGACGGAGCGCCGAGCTACGGATTACGAGCGCCGGGGACGGATCCCGGGCGCCGAGCTACCGATTCTGGAGGTTGACACAAACCAAATGGATAACAAGACATCGAATGCTGGGGCCACGTCTCAGTCCACGTCGCCGATGACTATGCTCGACAAAATCTGGGAGCGACACGTGGTCTTTCAGGAACCGGGCGAGCCGGCGATCCTCTACATTGACATGCATTACGTGCACGAAGTGACCTCGCCCCAGGCATTCGACGGACTCAGACTGCACGGTCGGACGGTTCGGTGGCCCGAGAAAACCGTGGCGACCATGGACCACAACGTCCCGACCTGGGAACGGTCGCGACCGAGCACTGATGCAATCGCCGTCCGACAAATGGAGGCGCTGGCCGAGAACTGCCGGGAATTCGGGGTGACGCTCTACGACCTGCACAGCCCGCGACAGGGTATTGTGCACGTGATCGGGCCCGAACAGGGTTTGACTCAACCTGGGATGACCATCGTGTGCGGGGATAGCCACACGTCCACGCACGGTGCGTTCGGCAGCCTCGCCTTCGGCATCGGCACATCGGAGGTCGAGCACGTGCTAGCGACCCAGTGCCTGCGACAGAGCAAGCCATCCTCGATGGAGGTGCGGGTCGACGGTGATCTGCCCGTCGGGGTGACCGGTAAGGACCTGATTCTCTCGATCATCGGGCACATCGGCGTGGACGGTGCCGTGGGTCACGTGATCGAGTATCGAGGTCAGGCATTTCGCGCGCTGTCGATGGAAGGTCGCATGACGGTGTGCAATATGTCGATCGAAGGTGGCGCACGGGCGGGGATGATCGCGCCCGACGAGACCACGTTCGCCTACGTGAAAGGCCGCCGCCACGCCCCGCAGGGCGCGGACTTCGAGCGGGCCGTGCATGAATGGGAGGGTCTGCGCACCGACGAGGGTGCAACGTTCGATCGATCGGTGCGGCTCGACGCGACGCAGATCGCACCGCATGTAACCTGGGGCACAAACCCGGGCATGGTCGCCCCCGTGACGGGCCGCGTTCCGCTGCTGGACGAACTTGCCTCGGAGGCGGAGCAGCGCGCCACCGAGCGCGCGCTGGAGTACATGGCGCTGCGTCCCGGCATGGCGATCGGCGACATCGAACTGGATCGCGTCTTTATCGGATCGTGTACGAACGGCCGCATCGAGGACCTGCGGGTTGCGGCACAGGTGGTAGAGGGGCATCGCGTCCATCCCCGCGTTTCCGCCATGGTGGTGCCGGGCTCGGCGCAGGTAAAGATACTGGCAGAGGCCGAAGGGCTGGACCGCATCTTCAAAGAAGCCGGTTTCGACTGGCGTGAAGCGGGTTGCTCCATGTGCCTGGGCATGAACCCGGACATTCTGCAGCCGGGCGAACGCTGCGCCTCGACCTCGAACCGTAATTTTGAGGGACGTCAGGGCAAGGGAGGGCGAACCCACCTGGTCAGCCCACCGATGGCGGCGGCCGCTGCCATCAAAGGGCACTTCGTCGACATTCGAGAGTGGAGTTAAGCATGGAGCCGTTCGTCACGCACACCGGCGTCGCCGCCCCCTTGGATCGACCCAACGTCGACACCGATCAGATCATTCCCAAGCAGTTTCTGAAACGAATCGAACGCACTGGGTTCGGACAGTTCCTCTTTTTCGACTGGCGCCTCGACCCTGCCGGCAACCCGAATCTGGACTTCGAGCTGAACGCGCCGCGCTACCAGGATGCAACGATCCTGCTGGCCGGTCGGAACTTTGGCTGCGGCTCCTCCCGCGAGCATGCTGTTTGGTCGCTGGCGGATTACGGCTTTCGCGCCATCATCGCGCCCTCCTTCGCCGACATCTTCTTCAGCAACGCTCTGGGTAACGGGCTGCTGCCCATCACGCTCCCCGACGAGCAGATTGAAGAACTGGTGACCCGCACCCGCGAGCTGGACGGCTACCGTCTCACCATCGACCTCCAACGGTGCGTGGTGACAGACGCCGACGGGCTTACTCGTAGCTTTGAGATGGACCCATTCAGCCGCCATCGTCTCCTCAACGGGCTGGATGACATAGGCCTGACCCTGCAGCACGAGGACAGAATTACGGCCTACGAGCACGAGAAGGCGTCAGCGGCGACATAGCCGGAGATCCCGGAGAGGGGAGCTTTCGGCATCCCTCTCCTCGAGATGAAGCTACCTTAGACCGGTTCTTGCTCGCTCACCCGGCTAAACCCTGAATGGATTGCTCATGTACCATCGAGCAACCATGCGCGTACACTT
>DAINCT010000124.1:0-9010 GCA_036732245.1 Chloroflexota bacterium
GCCGACCACCGCCAGGGTGATCATCCATACGGTCCGCAGACGGCGCCACGACGGCATAAGCAGTTCACCCAGCGGGAGAGTCAAGAATGGCACAGTCGAGAAGACGTAACGTGGCCCCCAGGTTGGATCGCCGTGCCAATACGTCACATAGCCGTACAACAGGAAAAAGCTGACGGTGAGCGCCGCGAACGAGATGGCCAGTGGAGAGTAGCGTCGATAGAACTTGGGCCCAGCGATAATCAACAGGAAGATAACGGGACAGTACCAGAGCAACCCCTTGCCGGGACTGATTAGCAGACCGGCCGTCCCCTTCCAAATCGCGTAGCCGAACACGGTCTCGTGGTGGCCACTGGCAAGCGGCGATCCAAATCGGTACCAGTTATACCAGAGGTCTAGCGCCGCGAACGGTGCCAGTCCAATCCCGACGAGGATCGCGTCTTTGATCTGCTCGCGCCAACGGTGGGCGACGCCGCCGACCAGCAATAGGTACAGGCCGAGGGCCAATCCGCCCAGGAAGGCGTCTTGATAACGCGTGATGGCTGCTCCGCCGATGCCCACGCCCGCAAGTAGCAAAAAACCGGGCCCGGCACGTTGTTGTTTCGCGCGAAAAGCGGCATAGAAGGCGAGGAGCAAAAAGAAGGTCACTTCTGTATGCTCGAGCACGCTTTCGGCGTCGGGCCACGCGGAGGTAGCAAAGCCGAATATGCCTGTCAGCAGCAGGGCACGTTTACGACCGTATCCAAGCCGAACGGCGAACAGGAAAAACACGAGGACCTCGCACGCGCCCGTGAAGGGGCCCACCATGCGGTCGAACCAGAGTGTGGTCGGTCCATAGGGCCAGCGGAAGTGGATCGCTACCTGCTGACCGGTGAAGTCAAAGGGCATGATCATCAACGGTTGACCGAGGAGGTAGGTCGAGAAGACTTTTCCATCGCGCCCTACCGAAATCCGCGGGTCGAAATACTCTTTCTTGACATGATGTGGGTACTCGAGCTTCCATCCGTGCAGATCCACGCTGAACCGCCCCAGGATGTTCTCGGCTACCTCGATCCGGATCGTGGTATCGCCGGTTGAGAAGAAGTCCGCGGACGCGCTGAACATGTACGCCGAAAAGAAAAACGTGAAGACCGCGAGAATGAGTAGTGCCGCACGTGGGCGGGTCGGAGCCAGACGAACTGGCTCTAGCGGGGCGTCGGGCACAGATACCTCGGAAAGCGGGGAGTCATCGGGTTATACCATCGCACCTGTCTACGTTACAATAAGCAGCTTCGAACGATTCCGGTTCAGGCACCGGGGAGGTTTCTCGTGCCCAAGCGTTTTCTCATGGTCGTCTTCTGTTTCTGCGGTTTGCTTGCATCCGCGCCGGGTGCGCAAGCTGCAGCGAAACTGGTGGCGCAAAAGACGAGTATCGGTACTGGCGGCGTGTATCTCTCGCTCCGCCTCGTTGCGGGACACCAATACCGAGTTGACGTTGGTGCACCCAAGCATCTAGCGTTTTCGGGCCTGGGCGGGGAAAACTACACTTATGTCTCGAATCAACGTCTATTTACCTCTTCAAAGCCGTTTCAACTCAAGGGCACGACCCCAAAGTCGTTTACGGTTCAGCAAAGTGTCAAAGGGAACGTGACGGGTTGGATCCTGTACATGGATGTGTCGCTGGCGCGCGGGAAAACAGTAACGGTACGCGTGTTCGACCTGGGGAAACGGTAAGAGCTTCACTGCGTGGCGCTTCAGTTCGCCTTCGCCGCGTTCCATGCGTTTTGATCGGCTGATTATCGCGACCATCGCCGCTCTCGGACTCATAATCGGGGCACTGTCCGTGGCATCGGCTCGTCTTGGTCCAAACGTTGATACGGTTGTCATGGCTAAATCCCTGGACGGCACCGAGGTCAACACGCAGCTGGCCATCACGTTTACGACCGCCATGCAAACAAAGACGGTGGAACATGCCTTCCGCGTCGTTCCTCGTACCAACGGCGATTTCAGTTGGGTGGGTAACGAGGTCGTTTTCAGTCCCCGAGTGCCGCTGCAGTACGCCACTCGGTACGTGCTGACAATCGGGACGGGCGCCCTCGATTCCACCGGAAAACACCTCATTCATACTTTCCGTCGAACGTTTACCACACAGTCCGAGCACGTGATGTACCTCGGCTCGCAGGGACCGGAAAAGAACAATTTAGTCGTCGCTTCGACGACCGGTGAGAGAAATATCGTGGGCGACGGCAACGGTCAGGTCACTGATTATTCGCTCTCGTTCGACCGTTCGCTGGCAGTGTACGTGCGCCGGGGCAAATCGGGCGAGCGGGCCGATGAGATCTGGCTTCTGAGTGTGGCCGATGACAGTACGCAACGGGTGTTTCGCCGCCCGGACTGGACCATGTCGCAGCCCCACTTTTCCCCAGACGGGAGCTACATAGTCTTTCTGGCTACCAATGTCCGGTTGTGCCGCCAGTACTATGGGTGCTTCCGCGATACGAGCGGACCGATCGTGGAGTTGCTAGACCTCAGAAGTCGAAAGGTGCATGCGTTTAGTTCGAGCAGCGATGTGCCCATTACCAATTTCATTGACTTTTCGCCGTCCGGGCAGGTTGCGTATACCGACCTGGGAAGCGCCCTAACCCTGGCACAGCCCAACGGGTCGGGCGTGCTGCACGTGCCTAACCGAGGGAACTCGCTAGAATTTGCCGGTTTCGACGCGACGGGCGATAAGGCGGCATTCGTGGGCCAGACACCCTCCAGCACCGGCGGGGACATCCTGGTGTACTGGAAAGGCGCATACGTGGACGTCTCAAAAGGTGTCTACGATTCGTCTGTACCTGCTTTCGCCACGAGTGGTACCGCGGTCGCCTATGCGGCGTATCGCGGCGAGCAAGGGATCCAGCCGTTGTACGGCATTAGCGTCTACAGTTTTAAAAATCACTCCACGACGCATCTCACCGGGGAGCGTGATTGGAGTGACTGGAGTCCCGCGTGGTCCCTGGATGACCGGTATCTCGCCTTCGTGCGATCCAGCCCGCAAGAGGCCATGTACATGGGGGCGGGTGAATTATGGGTCGTCGGACGTGACGGAACCGACCCACACCCTTTGGGCGGGATAGGTGAAAATCCCCAGTGGGTGCAATGACCAACTCTGGGCGAACGCCGCGCTAGCGAATGATATGTCTCTTCTGCACAGGAATCGTGTTCGGCCGGAGGACTGCTTCCTTTTGCAAGGCGTCGACGTCAGCCCGCAGTGAGACTCCGCGCGCGGACTGTTGGGCCGGTGACCCGGACGGGGGATTCAGGATGGCGTCGGCCAACGGTATTCCGTCCTGTTTCAGCGGGTACGTTTCAAGGAGAGCCTCCACGGTGGGTGCGATGTCAATCAGTCTCGCCGGGTAGGAGGATACCAGCCCCTTCTTGATCCGGGGCCCGTTGATGATTAGTGGGATATGCTGCGCTCCCCACGTCGCCCCACCGTGGTCTCCCTTGCGACCGATCTTGAGGAATCCGGGAGTCATGGTGATCGTGTTCTCGTCATACACCAGCACGATATCCGGACTTTCCGCCACGTTGAGCGTCGAAAGCAATGCAATCTGACTACTAGCCGCCGCAGGATCGGCCAGGCGGCTGATCGGTGACGCCAGTACATAGTTGCCCTTTGGACTTCGCGCATAGACGGCGGCCACGTCCGGAATGTTGGCGTCCACAAGAGCGGTTTTCACCTTCTGAATCGTTTCCGGGTTCTTGAGCCAGATCGATGATGAGTCGCCGTGACCGATGTACAGAGGATCGCCCCCGGCCTTGAGGACTATGCTCTTGATCTGCTCCGAATCGACCGTGTGCAGAGCCGGCACCATTCCGTGGTCAGACGTGATGACGAAAGTCGTTTGCGGCAGGATGCCTGCACGGCCATAGGCGGCCACCAATCTGCCGATCTGCTTGTCGACGTTTGACATCAACGGTTGCATGACGGTCGCATCCGTCCCGGATATGTGTCCGAAGACATCGACTTCAGGTAAGTTAATCATCATGAGTCGCGGATGATACTGGAATAGGAACTTGAGAGCGAGCGTGGTGGTCCAGCTGTCTTCCTGACCAGGTAAGCGAGGGTAGCTCGGCAGGTCGAGTTGAGGGCTCTTTAAGATCGATGAAGCGAACTCGTGGCCGGGAATGGCGTTGGGGACGAAGTGTCCGCGTGCGTCCTTTGCACCGAACGCCACATAGTCGGCGCTCCCAGCGCCGAGGGCGTCCGCCGCATACACCTTATGACCGCTCAGAGCGACGACTTTTGACCCCGGCCAACGAAGATGCGTGATAGCGGCCAAACTCGACACGCCCGTCTGCTTGATGACTTTTCCGATGTAACCGGTGCGTGTCAACTGGCTATTGAGCAAGTTCGGTGACATCTGTTCCGTTCCGGGGACACGCCACGTGTCGCCAAGGATGTTGTGGCGATTGGGCAGTACACCGGTTCCGATGCTGGCATGTGAGGCTTCGGTAACGCTGGGAAGCTGACCGACCCAGGCCTGGGAGTACTGGACGCCCGAAGCAGCGAGCCTTGCCAGATTTGGCATCTGTGCCAGATTGAATTCATCGTAGCGCGCAGCGTCCACCACCAAGACCACGACAAATGGACCGGGGAATTTCCGAGATCCATGACTTGTCGAAGTAGGCGTAGGAATGAGCGGCGCAGGCGGCGGAGCGAGGGCTCCGAGAGAGGCACTATCGACCGTGCGTACGTTCGATATGAAGCCGGCGCCGGCAAGCGCCAGAGAAAGCAGGATCCCAACCAGGGCAGCACGGCCCACTCGACCATGAGCGATCATGTCACCTCGTTTCCCGACTCTCGTGAAGAGCCCTACCCCCGAAGCACGCGGAGGAGTCGAAAGTAGTCTGCATTCGACTCGTGGTCGCGGCCGGGCCATTATAGCGCCGTGTCGGTGCGATTTGGCGATCCGTGCGCCATGCGCAGGCGCGCCGGCGCCGCTGCAGGCTTGCCGGGGGAAACAAACGGGCTGTCGGGAAGAAAGAATCGAAGCGGACGATCTGCCGCTGCAGATATCCCCACGCGCCCCCCGGCTACCAATTCACCGACCTCAAAACCGTCATCTTCCATCCAGATGGTTGCAGCTTCCAGGTCAGCGCCATAGTCGGACAAGTCGATTCCCAGCGCCTGACAGAGTTTTCCAGGGCCGTTACACAGATCGCGAATTGCGCGGGCACCACGCCTGGCTGTCATCGACTCGATCCCGGTCAGCGGTTCCAGAGCCCGGATGAGTACGGCGCCGGCTACCAGTTCCGATTCGGTCACAACGTTGCAGCAGTAGTGCATTCCGTACGACAGGTAGACATAGAGATGCCCGGCGGGTCCAAACATGACGCGATTCCGATCGGTTAGCCCCCGAAACGCATGCGAAGCCGGATCATCGGCGCCAGAGTACGCTTCAGTCTCGACGATTCGGCCACTCGCCGAGCCGTCGGAGTCCGATTTGACCAGTACTTTCCCGATGAGGTGACGTGCGACGAGCGGGGTGGACCGGGCATAAAAGGATCGAGGAAGCTTCGTTGACACGTCCTACGAAGTACTACCGGACAGAGAGGCGGGGGTTTCCTCCATCCGTCGTCGCATTTCCACTACCTGGTCGCGCAGCGCGGCGGCCCGCTCGAATTCGAGATTCTTTGCAGCCTGCTTCATCTGGCCTTCCAGGTCCTTTACCAGGCGAGCCAACTCGTCCTTCGGAATTGCGTCCGACACGTCGTACTGAACGCGCACCTCCGCGACCGCGCGCACTTGATCCGAGAGATCACGAATCGACTTGGTGATCCCCACCGGTGTAATTCCGTGCGCCTCGTTGTATTCGATCTGGATGCCACGACGGCGGTATGTCTCATCGATCGCAAGTTTCATAGAGTCGGTCAACCGATCGGCATACATCACGACGTGCCCGTCGAGGTGTCGAGCTGCACGGCCAATTGTTTGCACCAGCGAACGCTCGGAGCGAAGGTAGCCTTCCTTGTCCGCATCCAGAATCGCGACCATGCTGACTTCGGGGAGATCGAGTCCTTCGCGCAAGAGGTTGATACCTACGATGACGTCGTACACCCCCAGGCGAAGGTCGCGCAAGATGTCAACACGCTCCATTACGTCCATCTCACTGTGGAGATAGTGCACCTTGATTCCCATCTCTCGCATGTAGTCGGCGAGGTCTTCGGCCATCCTTTTCGTGAGAGTCGTCACGAGCACGCGATGGCCCCGCGCTGTGCGAGCTCTGACCTCCGCCAGAAGGTCATCAACCTGATGGTCCGTCGGTTTAACCTCGATGGTTGGATCGAGGACGCCCGTGGGTCGCACGATCTGTTCCGCGATGCGCGTGCTCTTCTCGCGCTCATATGGGCCGGGCGTAGCCGACACGAAGACCGCCTGGTTGATCCGCTGCTGGAACTCGGCGAAGGTCAACGGGCGATTATCGAGTGCGCTGGGCAGCCTGAAGCCATATTCGACCAGCGTCTCCTTGCGTGAGCGATCACCAAAGTACATACCATGTACCTGCGGAATTGCAACGTGTGACTCGTCAACGAAGATGAGGAAATCATCCGGAAAGTAATCAAGCAGAGTCCAGGGTCGGGAACCGGGCTCACGCGCCGATAGATGCCTCGCGTAGTTCTCTACCCCGTTGCAAAAGCCTGTCTCACGCATCATTTCGAGGTCGAACATGGTTCGCTGCTCGAGGCGTGCTGCCTCGAGGATCTTTCCATCACGCTTCATCGCGATCAACTGCTCGTGCAGCTCCTGTTCGATGGAGACGATGGCCTGCTTCATCTTTTCTTCCGTGGTCACAAAGTGGCGCGCCGGATAAATTTCGATGCCGTCTCTGGCCGCGAGCACTTCTCCCGTCAACGGATCCAGTTCGACAATACGCTCCACGGTGTCGCCGAAAAACTCCACGCGAATCGCCAATTGCTCGTACGCCGGATAGATCTCTACCACGTCGCCGCGTACACGAAAAGTGCCGCGCGTAAAGCTCATGTCGTTGCGCTCGTACAGGATGTGTGTGAGCTGGCGCAGAAACTTGTCGCGCTTGCGGAGTTCGTTGCGCTTCAGGCTTACCACCACGTCGCCGTAGGCATCAGGATCGCCGAGACCATAGATGCATGAGACGCTGGCGACGATCAGTACATCCGAGCGCGAAAACAGCGAGCGTGTGGCCGACAAACGCAGTCGGTCGATCTCCTCGTTACGGGAAGAGTCCTTTTCGATATACGTGTCGGAGCGAGGAATGTACGCTTCGGGCTGGTAGTAGTCGTAGTAACTGACGAAGTACTCGACCGCGTTATCCGGAAAGAACTCTTTGTACTCGGAATAGAGCTGGGCGGCGAGAGTTTTGTTGGGAGCGAGCACGAGCGTCGGCTTTTGAATCTCCTGCACTACGTTGGCCACGGTGAAGGTCTTGCCAGATCCGGTGACTCCCAGCAGAGTCTGAAACTGGTCCCCTGCGTTCAGCCCATTCACCAGGGCAGCGATTGCTTCCGGTTGATCGCCGGTGGGCTTGAAGTCGCTGACAACACGAAAATCGGGCATGGGAACCTCGCAGAAAGAGAGAGCAAACGTTCTAAATTATACCAACTATCCGCGTGGTTATTTCCCGATGAGCCTGCTGACGAGGATGCTGATCTCGAACAGGACATACAGTATCGCGCCCAAAATGATCGGCGAAACCGCGTCCGCGCCGGGCGTGGCGACGGTTGAAAAAATGAAGATTCCAAAGAAGAAATGGGCGCGTTTGCGTGACAGCCAGCGCGACGACGTAATGCCGATGGCAGACAGAGAAACGAGCACCAACGGGAGTTCGAAGGAGACGCCGAAAACGAGCAGGATGAGCGAAATGAAGCCGATGTACTCGCTCGCGAAGGGAATTACCTTCAGATTCGAGTCCTGAAAGTTTCCGAAAAATTGCAGTGCGAGGGGAACGACCTCATAGCCGGTAACCACGCCGGCGGCGAAGAGGACGATGGCGGTGGTAATTGCGATCGGAGCCACTCGATTTGCTTTGGCACCGAAGGCGGGGGCGACAAAGGCCCAGACCTGATAGAGAGTTACCGGAAGTGCGAAGGCGAAGCCGAGAATGACTGCGACCTTGAGATTGATGGTAAAGGCGCCGTATACCTGGGGCACGTATAAAGTGGTGGCGTGCAGGTACTTGCGCACCGGCTCGACAAGCAGTTTGATCACTTCTTTCGCGAGAAACCAGCCTCCGACCGATCCCACCGCAATCGCACTCACGCACACTATCAGACGGCGTCGCAACTCTTCGAGGTGTTCGACAAACGTCATGTATTTGGGGTCGGGCTGCTTTGTCCCGCGTTGGCGGGGCGGCGCCACACTCATAAAGCTGACCTTCGCGCGTTCAATGTTGCGCCGTCAAGACGCGGCACGTCGTCCTTCCGCAACGGCTCGCGTTGGTCGGAGGGACGACGTGCCACAATTCTGATTCGAACGTCGGGCCCTAGCCGGAAGTGCGATCCGATGCTACAGGCGGCACCGGCGTGCCCTCTGTTTCATGCTCCGGAGTGCTCGCCACAGGCGTGCCGGTGGGAGGAGCAACCGGGGGCTCCTTTTTCGTGGAGTCACCGAGTTCAGACAGGTCAGACGTGCCCTTCTTGAACTCGCGGATGCCTTTTCCCATGGCGCCGCCAATTTCCGGGAGCCTTTTCGGTCCAAAGACGACGAGAGCTAGTGCCAGAACAATCACCAACTCCCAGATATGACCACCAAACACAAGCTTGCTCCTCTGCTGGACGACTGCTCAATTATAGGATACGCCCAGCCGGAGCGCTTGCTTTACACGAACTAGGGCCCTACTCGCTTTGATGCTCCTTCACGTACTCGTTGGCGTCGCCTACGGTACGGATCTTTTCGGCGTCTTCTTCGGAAATTTCGATACCGAACTCCTCCTCGAGCGACATGATGAGTTCGACGAGATCGAGCGAATCAGCATTGAGATCTTCTTCGAACGATGCGCTGGGAACG
>DAINCT010000125.1:0-8956 GCA_036732245.1 Chloroflexota bacterium
CAACACCCCGAACAGCAGCCAAATCGATCGTCGTCGCTTCACATCCCACCTGCCTACCACAGTGTTCAAAGACGGCTCATCTTCCGACGCCATTCTACTGTCTCCTACGAGTGTTCTCCGCACGAACACAGAAGAACTCCGCACGACGTCTTGCGCGGTTCGCACTGAAAACAGTCGGAAGGGAATCTATTCCGGCCTGCTTCTTGCTAATCAGTTGCGCGAACTTCCCCGTCGCGCCGATCAGGTGGAACCCAACGCTCTACAAAGAAGGAGTCACGCGACATGACAGCGCTGTATTTACTGATTCTCGCCATCCTCGCGCTCAGCAATCAGTCGCACTGGCACCAGCTTCACCCGTGGACGGTGTGGTTCGTAATTCTGGTGCTCGCGGCGATCGCGGACCTCTTCATGCATCGCACGTACGTCTCCCGTCGTTGAAGCCTCCGGAACAAACGTAGAAACGTTTACGGGCGCGCACTCCGCTGCATAAACCAGTTCGTGGTGCCCAGGATAGCGGCCTGCCCGGTCTCCACGAACCCGAAACGCTCGTAGAGGCGTACATTGGCCATCTGATCCGTTTCCAGATACGCTGCAGCATGTTCCTCATCGAGCGTCTCGCAAAACCGTTGCAGCAACAGGCTACCGATACCCTGGTGCTGTGATGCCGGCTCCACTGCCACCGGGCCTAAATGCCAGTGCACTTCGGCCGGGTCGCGCCGTTCGTACTCCACCATCCACTGTCGAAAGCGATTGGCCGTGGCGGGGCTTCTGAGCACCATCGAGGTCATCACCCGCAGCGTGGCGCTCAGCGGCGTGTGCAAGCACGTGCCGGGTGGCGACATACCCAGGACGCCGACCACCTTGTCCTCTCGCAGGGCGATAATGGGCGCCGTCGGCATGGCCTGCAGAAACACCCCGAAGAGCGATTGCAAGCCCCGCTCCCGTCGGCCGGCCTCGGCGCCCCAGCAAGCCACCGTCATCGGACTTTCGAGAAAGGCGCGAACAGTGATGGCAGTAGCCCTGTCTAGCTCGTCGGGTCGGGCCGGACGTACCCCGAGATCCTGCCCGCGTGAGTCCATCTCGCCCCCTTGCGCGCATACCGTGCGGCCGTACCCGGGCGCGCCTTCAGCCTATCTTCTATCCGACACCGCGTGCGTGTGAGGCGCGTCTATGGGATACGTACGGGCACGCGGACATGAGTAAGGGGCAAGCTCGAGGGATGCGAGACCTGGCTTGCCCCGTTGATCCGGGCCGGCGTATCCGCCATTGCGCGATTGAACCCAGATCCATGCCAATGGAACCATTCCGGCTACTCAACGGGTAGTGCCGGAGGTCGCGCACGCGCCGGGACCTTCGTCCCGCCATCGGTCACGCTTCTCAACGGCCTCGATCACGCTATCGCGGAGCCATAGCGAGGAGGTGGGGAATAGCCCCCGATTTCGCGTTCAACCAGGCCCGCGAAAGCAATGGTCGTCCGGTCTTCCAGGTACGGCCCAAGCGCTTGCACACCCACCGGCATCCCGGACTTTCCGATCCCTACGGGCAACGCTGTCGCGGGATGACCGCTGAAACTGGCAAGTGAGGGATACACGCACTGGCGGTCATAAATGACCGAGCCATCGTTCACGGCGAGGCGACAGTCCTCATCCATCAGTCGGTCGGGAAATGGAGCATCCATGTGTCGGTAGGCGTTGACGATGTCCGCCGGCGATAGCAAGATGTCGATGCCTTCAAAGAAGCGTCGGAAGGACGCTCGATACTGTTCGCGTTTGTCGAACACTTCGATATATTCCTGGCCACTGATCTCCAGCCCATCGGCCCAGGCATCCAGCATTTCGTCATTCAGCGACCGACACCGTTCAGCCTGCCAGTGCCGCTCGTCGGCTGTCAGGCGCAGCGAACTCATAGCTGAAATCACCATGGTGTAGGCGCGGAAGAAGTCCCGCATGTCCCCGAGCATGTCCGGAGCCGTTTCGGTCACCTCCGCCCCGGCCTCCCGCAAGTGAGTGGCCAGCGTATCGAGCGCCTCGGTGATCTCGTCGTCCACTGGTTGCCAGGATAGAGACGGCAATACAGCCACGCGAAAGTCCCGAAGTACCTCGTGCCGCTTCGGAGGCAGATCGAGGCGCCAGCCAACTTCGTCGCCCACCTGCGGAGCGGCCACTACATCCAGCGCCAACTCCAGATCGTTCGCGGCGCGTGCCAGCGGCCCCAGCACCGCGATGGGCGTTGCGGCGTTGGCCAGGGGGCCTCCGGGAAAGTGGCCGATTCCCGGCACGGCCGCTACACTCGGCTTGTGGCCGTAGATCCCGCAAAACGCTGCTGGGATGCGCACCGAGCCGCAGAAGTCTCCTCCTAGTTCCAGCGGCGACAAGCCTGCAGCCACGGCCGCGGCTCCCCCTCCGGTGCTCCCTCCCGGCGTCCGCTCCAGGTCCCAGGGATTGTTCGAGCGCCCAAAAACTGGATTGTCGGACTGCCAATCAGAGGCGTACGGCGGCACATTGGTTTTCCCCAGCAGCACGACTCCCGCCGCGCGCAGTCGTGATACCGCCGGTGCATCCTCAGCAGAGATCTCTTCGGCGCGTTCCGCCAATCCGCCGGTCGTGGGAAGCCCACGGACGTAAATACAGTCTTTGATCGTTACAGGGAGGCCAAGTAACGGCCCATCGATGCCGCGGTCCCGCGACAGGTCCGCCTCTTTCGCCCGCATTCGCGCCTCGTCCGTATTGAAGGTCACGATTGCGTTGAGCTCAGAATTGTACGTCTCTATACGGTCCAGGTGCAGCTCCAGCAGCTCTGAGGCCGAGATCTCTCGCGCTCGTAGGGCCCGCAGCATTGACGTTGCGCTGCCCAAGAGATCATATTCACGCATGGGTCTGAACTCCTGGTCGATTGGACCGGGAACTGGCGGCGGCTCGACGACTAGCAATGTGGCGGCTACACGAGCGACACCCGGGAACGGGAAGAAAGGAACGACCATGAGCTTCGACGCGAGGAGGGAATCCGGTCAGCAGGACATCCTGCGGAGCGATTTGACTCAACTGCGTTCGTCCGGAGATGCCGTTCAAACCGAAATCGACGGTGTCGTTGATGCCAAAGGGGCAGCGTCTGCCTGCCATACATCGTGGATGCACATCGAAACCTGCACCTTGTTCCTGCATAGTCTCGTGCTCGAGGATAACCTAACGTCGGATGCCCGCGCGGTCGACCCGCTTGAAGCGATGCGCACCTATTTGGCTGGAGCCGAAGCACAGGTCAAAGGCGTGATGTCGGAGGAGTATGATATTCAGATCAGCCAGAAGCGATTGACTATGGCGATCGCCCTGGCGAATACAACACTCGATCTGTTGTCGACATATATGGACGATCTCGCCAATCAGCAACGAACACAATTCGACTCGCCTGGATGGAGGGGCTGACACCGGCTCGAGTCCAGGAGGAGGCGTGTGCCACCGTTCGACGGGTGCTAACCCAGTTTGCCCGAGGGCAGTATCAAGCGGGAGTAAACCACGAGTTTGTGATCGTACCCGGTGCCGTCGCGATGGAAAACGCCGGCGCAGGTTATGAGCGTTAGGCCGCGTTCGCTGGTGCGGCCGAACATAAACTTCAGCGGCATGCGGGCGTTCAAGTACGTCCCCTGCCATAGGACCCGGAACTGAAGGATCTTGCCCTTCTTATATGCCACCTGGACCACATCGCCCGCGTGCAACGAGTGCAATTGCCAGAACACGGCCGGACAACACAGTGAATCCAGGTGCCCAAAAATCGTGGCCCTTCCTCGGTCGCCCGGTCGCGGTCCGCGGTTGTACCACGCAACATCACCCCATTTGTAGGGTGCTTTGACATCGGCGGTGGTGCTGAACTTAAGCGATTCAACTGAGGCGCGAACGCCGAACCGGGGAATGCTGAGAATTTTCGGCCATCCAGCCGGCACAACCACCACTGGAGCAGGCTTATGTCGAACCGGCGGCTTGACCGCGGCTTGGACACCCGAAACGAAGGTGCTCAGAAAGGCGCACACCAGCAGACAAGAGAACACAGAGAGGGACCGAACGCGCATGCATGACTCCGGGAAGTTTGAATCTCGCGCTGTATCGAAGGCGTACAGCACTACACCGCCCAATAGCCAGCAACGCGAGCGGCACTCCGACCACATTACAGGCAATCGCCAGTTGAGTCAACCGAAGTTACCTTGCCGCGACGGCTTGGGCGATCACAGTCTGACAGCTCTGACCGGGCTGCCCGTTCGCAAATACAAGCCCGTTCGCCTGTACGCTCATGGCTCCTGCCAGGACGAAGGCCCCTGCCAATACTTTCATGTAACCCTCCTCGATGTTCGTTGACTTCATGGACCCCGCGATCCACTACTTCAACCCTTCATACCTACGTCGGTTGCACGTACTGTCCATGTCCGCCCCGGATGCACCCCCAGGGAGGCATCTAATGGACGATAATGATTGATGTAGAAAGGACCTCACAACATGTCGCGTTTCTTCCGAATTCAAGTTGACGAAGCCGCTCTAACGGACGAGCTCTTTGCCTTTGTCACCGATCCTCACCCCTCCCGCAACGATCGCCCCGTGGTCGACGAATTGCACGATGTCGCGCCCGACGTAGTCGACGTTCTGGAATGCATGATCATCGACGGGGTCGAAGATCGTCATTTCGTCGCGGACTACGTGCAGTCCTTCGTGCACGAGTTGTCTGCCTAGGATCTACTGTGCGGCGCTTCCTGATCGCGCCCTGCGCGATCGTCCTTCTCGCCGGTTTTCTTGCCGTCGCTTTTCGCTTGGGCCCCGGTCCTGTGGTTGACTCCCACGCCGGCGAACCGGTGGCAGCCGCGGCTACCAGTGCCGCCCCGTCGCCCTTCATCCGAATGGAATCCGGCACCGCGGTGTTCGACGTCCTGTACCGCTATGGACAGAATGTGCCGGATGCGCGAGGGGCGTATGGGCCCAACATTACGGCGCCGTCGTCTGCCTGGTTTCTCGAGTACCAGCGAGCCGGTGGAACCGACGTGATAGCCGGAGTGCTGCGACACGATCCCGCACTGATCGCCCTGGGCCTGAAAATGTTCCGCTTTGGACTGGACCGAGAGACGGCCAATGGCGCCTTCCCAGGTTCTGCCTGGCCGTTTCACGGCACGGCCATGTTTCTTTCCGAAGCTGCCCCCGCCCTCGTTATGCTGCAGTCATCCTCGTATGCAGCCCAGTTCGCCGGCGATCTGGCTCAAGACGCCATTCTCATGAAGCGCGCGGCGCATTACATGGTCCAGACCGTACATGGCGCCGGCCACATTGACGATTATGTCAAGAACCATCGCTGGTTCGAAGCAGCGATTGCCCTGGGAGCGACGGGCATCCTGGCTCACGACTCGGTTCTGACCCGGTGGTCCAGGCAGTACGCGTGGCACGGTATCCATATGCAGCGTTCGAGCGGCGTTATGCCGGAGAACGGCGGACACGATTCCGGATACCAGGCACTTGGTATGGTGAGTGCTTCGCGCTATCTGGAACTGGTCGCGACCGGCTCCCTTTACCGCTCGCTGTACAACGCTCTGCAACGGGGCGAAGCGTGGGAATTGTCTCGTATCTCAGCGGACGGCTCGGTAATCCAGACCGGCGACACGCGCACCGCCGGGTGTCGCGAGCACGATCCCGCGGGCCGTTGCAAAACGGTGTTCTACGCCCCCATCTTCAGCGCTCTCGCCCACTGGTCGGCGATTTCCGGCAGCGTGCATTTTGCCTCCGTGGCTCATCAGGTGTGGCTGCGCAGCGGATACGGCGGCCAGTAAGCGAGAGGGAGTCTACCGCAGTTTTCCGCCGATCTTTGGTGTGGCGATCGTGACTTTCTTGCCGAACCCGCTCAGCGTTACCTGCAGATTCAGCAGCAGTCCATCCTTGGGATCATTCACGTTTTCCATGATTCGATACGGCAAGTTCCCGTTGCGAGCGATGAGATAGTCGACGGTTCCGGTGGTCGTCTTTGCCTGTGTGACCTGAGCGATCACCGTCCCGTGAATTCGCCAGACGGGAATGGTCCCGAATGTCTGAGCGCCGACCGTTTTCAAGCCCGTAAGTTTCAGACCATTGCCCTTGACCAGATCCAGCGGATTTTGCACGGATCCGGCGGCGCTGGGTGGCGTCGCCTTCTCGGACTTCCAGAGTCCGTGCGTCTTCGCCGACTTCACCCACGCCTTATTCTTGATTTGTACGTGGTGCTCGTCGATCTTTTGGGGCTTTCCAAGCGCGCTAAGCGATCCGGTGATGTGCGCTTTCGCCTCAGACGGGCGTTGCGACAAGGCGCCTTGCTCACGTATCGTGCCGGCTACGAGACCGCCGAGGTTCAGTTTTTCGATCAAATTGAAGTGACTGGTATTTGCCGACTTTAGTGCTGCTCGGGCCGCGGTCAGCAAGCTCGAGGCGGAAGGTGTCGCAGGCACCGATGTCGCGGTCGGGGCAGGCGTCTGTGTCGGAACCGGTATAGAAGTATTCGTGACCACGACCGTGGCGCCGGCGGTTACAGTGGCGTCCGGCGTTGGATTCGTTTGCAACGGGTGGAGGGCCGGGTTCACGGCCGACACAGGCAAGGAACGTTCGTTGGTCGCATACCGCATTTGGGCGGAAGCGTTATCTCCCGGGAGGATGCGAACCGAGAGTGCGATCGTGAGCGACAGAATCAAAGCGATTCGAACAGGTAAGCCCATTGACTTGCGCCTTCCTCCGGCTGACTGGTGGCATAACTATAACTCGCCTCCCAAAGGCTGTCGATTTCGCGATCGAACCTATGCTCGACGTCTCTTGCGTGGGGTGACCCGGTACTCCTGCCAACCATCAAAGGAAAGCATCTCGAGAGTGCCCAGCATACCGACCGACCAATTCGTTTTTTCGATACCGAAGGCCGGCAAATCGAGCAACCGCTCGGCCAGCACATCGACAGTATCGGCCTCCCGCCAGATACGCCCAGCGTCCCCCCCATAGTCGGATACGATGACGGCGGCGAGATGACCCGTTAGTGTCGCGAACTTACGGGGAAAACGATGCAGAGCAGGCTTCTGAGAGAACGCCGCGAGTACCTCGAGCGAGTCCGGCTCAGCCAGGCGGAGAATGTCGAAATGCCCTAACCGCTCCTTCAACCTGAGTGGCACCGCAAAGGCGCGTCTGGTAGCAAATTGGCTGTCGAGGAGCACTCCCAACAGGAGAGCGTTCGGTTCCTCCGCCAGAAAGAGGTCCGCGTTAGGATCATCCGACAGGGTGACTCCCCGTCCCTCGGAGAGCGGGGCCAACCACTCCAGGCGCTCAAGCTTCGGCATCGCGCTCTACCCGAACCACTGGGGACTGACGAAGGCTTGAAGGTCGAGCGCGGGCACCACACCCTCGACTGAGTTCACGATCTCGAGTAGCTCCACGTCGTGTTCGTCGATGATCAATTGGTCGCGGAAAGCTTCCACCAGCTTCCTCCAACGGTCGCCGACCAACACGATAGGCTTGGGTGCCATCAGCTCCATTTGGCGCAGATTCCAGGCAAGTGCGACTTCTCCCAGCGTCCCCGCCCCTCCGGGCAGTGCAACCAGGGCGTCACTCGCTATGAGCGCTTCCAAGCGCTCGAACAGCGTCCTGGCGCTCTGCTCCTCCGAAAGGAAGCGATTCGGCTCCAGGCGCCCGATCCAAGGTGCAACCGTCACGCCCACAACCTGGCCGCCCGCTTCATGCGCTCCCTGGCTAACGGCCTCCATGATACCGCCGTAGCCACCGGAAACGATCATGTCCCCGCGTTCGGCCAGCAGCTGTCCGAGGCGACGCGCGTCCCTGAATTCTTCCGTGTCGGGCCCCACCCGAGCCGAACCAAACACCGTTACTCGCACTCTGTCCTCAATTCCTGGTCTATCCTAGCCAAATTGGTCCAGGGGCCTGCCAATACCGCGCTCGGTCTGTCAGCCTCGCAGGCGCTCGTACAGTCCCTGAAACTCTTCGTCCGAGTAGTACTCAATTACGATGCGGCCGCCGCGCTTGCCGTGGTGAATCGACACTTTCGCGCCCAGCGCACGGCGCAGTTCGTCCTCAACCGCCTCGACATCCGGGGGCTTCCCACGCACCGTGCGGGCCCGCCGGGGCTCCAACAAGCGCCGCACCAAATCTTCGGTCGCTCGCACAGTCAACTCATCGCGTTCGACACGTTCAAGGGCCGTCATCTGGGTCTGCTTATCGGGCAACGATAGTAAGGCCCGCGCGTGGCCCTCGGTGATCCGCCCTTCGACCACGGCGCGTTTGGCTGCCTCCGGTAGAAGCAGCAAACGCATCGTATTCGTAATGGCAACTCGGCTCTTACCGACCTGCCGTCCCACGTCCTGCTGGGTGAGAGCAAAATCCTGCATCAGACGCTGGTAGGCTGAGGCCTCCTCCAGCGGGTTCAGGTCCGCCCGCTGTATATTTTCGATCAGAGCCAGCTCCAGCGATTGTCGATCCGACACGTCCTTGATGACCACCGGTACCGTCTCGAGGCCGGCCAGCTTCGCGGCCTGCCAGCGGCGCTCGCCCACGATCAACCGGAAACGGTCGTCGCCGATGGCCGACACTACCAGCGGTTGGACGATGCCGTGATCTCGAATCGATTGAGCCAGTTCTTCGAGCGCACCGCGCTCAAACCTCTGCCGCGGCTGCTGAGCATTGGCTTCGATCTGGCTGATCGCCACCTCCCTGAGGCCGGAGGCGCCTTCAGCCGGAATCAATGCATCGAGACCTCGTCCCAAGGCTCTGCGTCCCGGAGCGCGTCGCTCGGTGGAAGGTTTATCCGTCACGCGCTTTCCTTTGGCCGGAGTAGTTCATTCAAGAAGAATAGAACGCCGGGACACGTGACGCCACCTCCACGGCAAGCGCGCCATAGGCCTCGGCACCCCGGGAGTGCGGGTCGTAGTCCAGAATTGAAGCGCCAAAGCTCGGGGCTTCACTCAACCGGA
>DAINCT010000126.1:0-8941 GCA_036732245.1 Chloroflexota bacterium
GGCGCGAGGTCGGAACCCGGTTCGAGGTCGGGAATCACCTCTGCCGAAGCCGCCGAAACCACCGGGGCCTCGACGAAACACGCCGCCACCACCACCGACTCCTCCTGAAGCCGATGGGCCGGCGCTTGGAATCAAACCACTGGAGCCGTTTGCGACGGAAGTCTCCGCCCAGGCTGCGGGCGCCGAGAGCAGACCCACCACGCCGAGCAGTACGGCCGGTATGGCCCATCGCAACCCGAGCCGGGGGCGGAAGTGCGCGACGACGAGGGCGATGGCCGCCAGGGCACACGATCCCACGATGAGCGGGGTAAGCCAGCGTGCCCAACTCGAGTAATCGGCGAGCAGGTGTGCCTGAACGGCGGCGACGGCCAGTAACGAGGCAGGGAGCAGCCACCATCCCCAGGCCGATGAACGATACGCCGTCCAGAGCGATACCAGACCAATCCCCGCCAGAGCCGCGATGGCCGGCCCCATCATGACCAGGTAGTACGTGTGAAAGAAGCCGGCAATGCTGAAAAAGACTCCCATGGTCAGGAGCCACGTTCCCCAGAGCACAAGCGACAACTGTCGATCGTCGAGCGGCCAGCGTCGACGTGATTGCAAAGCGGCTGCGAAGAAACCGATGACGGCCAGGGGCAGGAGCCAGCCAATCTGACCGCCGAGTTGCGTGTTCAGAAGCCGAAGCGGGCCGGCAGCACCGGTCTCGCCGGCAGTGAAGCCGCCGGGTGGGCCGGCCGTCGCGCCGCCCCTGTTTCCACCTGTCCTGCTTCCGCCGCCCGGCGCGGCTCTACCGGTCAGACGCTGTAGACCGTTGTATCCAATCGCCAGATCCAGTTCAGAGTTGGTGGTCGTCGAGTCCACGAACGGCCGCTGGCTGGCCGGGGTCAGGTCCACGGCAGTGACCCAGGAAAAGGAGATGGCCAGCAGCGCCACGCCTGCGACGACCAGATAGGCGATGCGCCGGCCCCAGCCGATCCGTGCACCCAGGAGGTACATCAGCCCGAAGGCCGGAACCACGAGGAACGCTTCCAGCATCTTGATGTTGAAGCCCAATCCAACAAACAGGGCGCACAGCAACAACCAGCGAAGCTTTCCGGTTTCGACCGCCCGGGTCACGGCCCAGGCGCCGAGCAGGACGGTGAACACCAGTGTGCCGTCGATAATATTATTCCGACTCGCGACCACGCTGATCGGTGTAACAGCCAGAGCCAGGGCGGCCAGCAGTCCCGCAGCTCCACCGAAGATGCGGCGCACCAGGTAGTAGAGCAAGGCCACCGACAGAACGCCGGCAATCGCCTGCGGAAGCATCAGCGCGACACCGTTAAAGCCGAATATCTTGGCGCTGACGACCTGGAGCCAGAAACCAAGAGGCGGCTTGTCGATGGTGACGAAGCCGCCCGGATCGAACGAATTAAAGAAAAAGTTGTGCCAGTTCTGCATCATGCTCCGCACGGCGGAGGCATAGTAGGTGTTGCCGTATCCTTCCTTATTCAACCCATAGAAGTTAAGTGCGCCGGCCAGGATCAAGACAGCCGCGAGGCCGACACGATCCCACGAGTCGCTGAGTGAGATGGTCCGTACGTGCTCGCTGGAGGTGGTTCGCGCGGGATTGAGTGGTTCCGAGATCATACACGCGCCCCTGAATCCCAATACGAGCGAGCGCGGCGGCGCTTGTCCGGCGAGTCGGTGGATACTGGACCGCTGGATCGAGGTCGCGAGCGGCAGGGTAAAGGGAACAGTTCCGTCATGCGTATATCTCCCTGAACGACGTCATAGTAGCGAGTGTGGCCCCTTCTATTCGTGCAGGCCGGTCCGCCCTGACCGGCGCCTGGAGACACGACGTCCCGCTGCGCGCCGAGGTGGACGCGAATGAACAAAAAGGGGCCTAGCTTCATAGTGCAAAACGTACGTGGGACGCAGTTTGGAGAAAGATGTGGAACTTCTCATGAACCCGCGCCTGCCGCCTGGTTACTTCGCGGGAACCGGTTATCAACCCTCCGCGGGCGCCCGTGGGAAGCCCGGGGTGAACAGCACCGTCTCGTTCGCCAGGATGGTCATGGCTTCGTAGCCGGCCAGACCCGCCGTCCATTCCGGTCCCTCCTCGCCCATGGCGAAGGCAGCCGTAGCGTAGGCATCCGCCGTTCCCAGGTCAGGACCCACGATGGTCACCGAGAGGACGGTCTGGGGAGGAGTGGGATTGTACGGATCGACGATGTGCTCGCCGCGAGCGTACGTTCCCGAGGTAGCGATTCCCAGGTCGTTGGCCTCCACCACGGCCGCTACTTTGTCGTGCTGCAGGGGATGCAGAATCCCGACACGCCACGATGGATCCGGGAGCGCCGCGCCCCGCGTGCGAATATCGCCCCCTGCATTGATGCAGTAATTATGGGCACCGGCTGCATCGAGCAGCTCCCCGGCACGATCGACGGCCCATCCTTTAACCAGTCCTGAAGGGTCCACCGCGGCTGGGGAGGGATCCTGAATTCGATCGCGCGCTGCACCCTGCCAGAACGCTGCTCGGGCATCGAAGTAGCCGGCGGTCTGGAAACGAAGTTGCTCGCAGCGCTGGAGCACGGTCCGGATCTCCGGATCCGCCTCGTCCAGTCGCAGTTCCCCGCGATTCAGCCGGCTCATCTCGCTCTCGGGCTTATAGGTGCTGAAGGTCTCATCCACCTGTCGCAGCCAGGCGAACGCGTCATCCAGGATGCTGGGATCGAGCTCGACATCGCGCAGGTCGATCCCGATTGGCATCCCCATAATGTCTTCGACCCGATGCAAGCCGTTCGAGGATTCGAACAGTGCCGTACTCATAGAAGTACTGTAGAGCTTCCTTTGAATCCAGCCGACTACGCGGCCTGCTGGATGCGGCTCGAGTGTTGACCGAAGTGTATCTCGCTGACGTTTGCCATGATATTCAGGGCGACGCGAGAAGGCTCGGTCTGCGCCCCCACGGCCGAGAGTGGAATCCAGAGGTCCCGGCCACCCATGCCGAGGAAATGACCGTTGCGAACCTGAAGGTAGCCGTGTGTGGTGCTCAGGAGTTCGCGCGTCCCTTTAATGGGGCCGTAATCGTCGATCAGGTAGCGAGTCAGAGGAAGGAAACCGTGGGTCGCAGTCTCCGCCCAGATCTCGACGATTTCGCCGACCAGTTCGTCATCCTGTCCATAGACCAGAGTGCCCGTGGTGAAGTCTGTGGTGTTCATAGTGCTGTTCATCCTTTCAGTAGTCGTGGCGTCGTGTCTCTCATCTCTCCCTTTCACCATACGGACCGAACATGACGAGACCGTTTGCCGTGTATGACGATTCGATGATGGGGCCAACCACGATCGGCGTGTGCTCACCTGTCGTCGGCACGGTAGCCGGCGGTGCGGTTTCGTAACCCTGTCGCGTATCTCTGATCAGCACGTCATAGCCGTGCAGGCGGGCTCACAAGCTCGCGTGTAATCACTTCTCAGAGTGGACGTCGGCCCAGTGCGGTCCGTGTCTCTCTGTGCATTTCACGGTCGGGAGGACCACGTCATGGAAACGCAATTGAATCCGCCTACAGGTACGAGTAGCCGCCGTTCCTTCCTGGGAAAAAGCCTTGCGGTGGGAGCTGGAGCTGTCGGCGCCGGGCTCCTGACCAACGGGGTACCGGCTCTTGCCCAGACTGAAAACAGCAATCTCTCGTCTGGAGACGCCGCGATTCTCAGGTTTCTGTCGGCGGCCGAGATCATCGAAACCGACCTGTGGCAGCAGTACAACGAGCTCGGTGGCATCCCGGACTCCGAAGTCCCGGGGGGCACAGCCATCCCGGCGTATGTCACGGCGCTCCAGGTGCTGGACGGGGATATGCCGCAGTACATTCACGACAATACCGAAGATGAGATGAGCCACTTCACCTTCCTCAATGCCTACCTGGTCGCGAAAGGCGCACAGCCGGTCAACCTCGACAAGTACCGCACCTTGCCGAGCAGCAAAGCGACCGGAGCGCAACAAATCGGACGCCTCACCAACCTCATGCAGCTCACCGTAGACACGACTTGGTGGACCCGCTACCGGAGCCGGACCCAGAACCCCGATCTTGGTGGCTCCTTCGCTCCTGCCATCCCGGATTTGGCGAACGGACGGTTTCCGGCCATTCCTCGCGATGATGCCGACCTCACCGGTTCGACCGCCTCGACCCCCACGGATCACCTACAAGCCATCGCCAACACCGCCGGGTTCCACTTCGGGTTCATCGAGCAAGGGGGCTCGAGCCTATACCCTTCGCTGGCACAGCGGGTCACCAACGTAGAGGTACTGCGCATCCTGCTCAGCATCGGCCCCACCGAGACCTCCCACTTCCAGACCTGGCACGACAAGGCGGGCAATGCGAAGCCGTTAACCGTCAGCATCAATGGACAGACGTTGCAGTTCCCTGACCTGACGACCGACTCCACCAGTGAGGATCTCAAGTCCAACCTGATCATGCCCGAGCCCACCATCTTCCTCAACCGCAAGTTCCCACCCGTGTCGATCATCCGGCCGACCGCGACTCAGGGAGCGGCCATGGGGGCGGTCAAAGGCTTGATGGCCGATGGACTGTTCATCGGTCAGTCACAGGAGTTCTTCGCTGTCCTGAATCGCCTGGCAATGCAAGCAGATGCAGCCGTGCGCGAGGGATGAGCCGCGAGCAACATTCACCCTTCACAGAGAAAGCAGACCATGAAAATTGGATTCCTAGCAACGACCATTGCCCTCGTTGTCGCCTTCCCACTTGCCGGTAACGCCCACGCGGCGGGCTACGGGCAGGGCATGCAACGTAACCCCGCACCGGTCATGCACGCCCATGTCGGGACGTCGCTTCAGACCAGACTATTTACTTCACCGAGCGTCGTCCAGGTGGGACAGCTAGTGACCATCTCCGTGGTCGCTCCGGTTCCATCGAACGTGCGCGTTTCTTTTCATTCGTTCCACCACTCGTTTTCGAGCGCTGCGTTGTACCAGGCGTCCTCTCGAGCCTACGTGGTCAGCGTGCGTCTGCTCGTCAAAACGCACGGCACTGAGACGGCGCAGGTAGTCGCATCAGTGACACCGCGTGCCACGGGACGCACCTATCATCTCTTTGGTCAGTTTTTGATTCGTGGCCAGTCGATGGTGACGGGCGGCATTCCGCAGGGCAACGGGGGTGACGCGGACTCCGATAACAACGGTGCGCCGAGTGATGGTGACGGTAACCGATAGAGCGAGATGCGACCGGGCACTCTGCCCGAGTTGAGTTCGCGCTGAGCACCACGACGAGGATGAGGCAGCCACCTCATCCTCGTCGCACCTGTGCATGGGACCATCGGTTTCATACCGTCTGGCAAGATAGAGGCACGGACCTCACGCCGGGAGGAAACGCGCCTCGTGTGAATCTCTGCTCCAGAACAGGTCCCCCTGCACTGCGGTAGCGAGGAGGCGCCGGCGCGTGGATGTAACGCTGGTTGTATCGCTCGCCTTTCTGGTGAGCCCTTTGATGGGCTACATCGTCATCATTCTTCCCCTCACGACTCAACAGAAGATCGTGGTCGCGCTGGTGGGCCTGGTGCTCCTGATTGCCGTGCCGTTGGTGGTGCTGCTCCTGGCCGGAGGCGGCAGCGGCAGCGGCGCAATCGGGTCGGCGCCCCAGCGTGGTCCATCCATGCTGTGACGGCAGGGAGAAGTGTCTCCGGTCAGCATGTCGTCAGTGGAACATCCACGTACTTGCCACACCGACGAGTGCAGCGTAATCTGAACGCAGATTCGGGTGTGATCCAGTGAAACGATCGAGTGAGGAGACGCGGTGAACGAGGCCGAAGAGCCGCAGCCCAACGGGGGCGATCACTCGGCGCCGGAGATTCGCACCTTTCTCATCGCGGACGTGCGCGGGTATACCCGTTTCACGGTGGAGCACGGGGATGAGGCGGCGGCACATCTGGCCGCCCGGTTCGCCGACATCGTCGAGGAGACGGTGACGGCTCGAGAGGGACGGGTCGTCGAATTGCGAGGCGACGAGGCGCTTGTGGTCTTCTCGTCACCACGGGCGGCTCTGCGAGGAGCCACGGATCTGCAGCAACGGTTCGGCCTGGAACGGGGGGAATCCACTCCGTTTGAGGTTGGCATGGGGCTCGATGCCGGCGAGGCCATTCCTGTGAAGGGCGGATTCCGAGGAGCCGCCCTGAACCTTGCCGCGCGACTCTGTAGCCTGGCAGGACGAGGCGAGGTGCTCGCCAGCGACGTCCTGATTCACCTGGCTCGCAAAATCGAGGGCCTCGAGTACGTCGAGCGGGGATTCGTTCAACTCAAAGGATTTGCCGATCCGGTGAAGGTTATCGAGGTGCGAGTATCGTCCCCCGCTGATGTACCGGCCCACGGTGCCGGCAACCACCCTGCCACCCCTGAGCAGGCCGATATCCGAGACAAGGTCTCGGTGCAACCGCTTCCCATCGGTGGGTTTCTAGGCTCCTTACCGGCAACCATGTTGGTGGGGCGAGAGGGGGATATGCAGCATATCCGCGCGGCGATCGAGGCGGCGGCAAATGGTGACGGACGTGTCATCATGCTCGCCGGAGAACCGGGAGTCGGCAAGACACGCCTCGCGCAAGAAGCGACCCTGGACGCGCGCAACCGGGGATTCATGGTGGTGACCGGTACCTGCTACGAGCCGGAGCAGGGAACACCCTTCTATCCCTTTCTGGAAGCGCTCTCGCATGCTTATGATGCGGCCCCCTCATCCATCCAGTCCGCGGTACGCCGGCAGTGGCCTTCATTGGGAAAGCTTCTGCCCGCCCAATCAATCCCAAACCCGGAAGGAGCAGCCGGCAGCCAGGAGGAGCAGCAACGCCTCTTCTGGGCGGTGACCGGCTTCCTGCAGGCCATCGCCGAACATCTACCGGTTGCGCTCCTGCTCGATGATCTACAGTGGGCCGATGGATCGACCCTGGGCTTGTTGCAGCACCTGGCTCGCCACACCCGCACCCACCGCATTCTCTTGCTCGGCACCTATCGTGATGTCGAGATCGATCGACGTCATCCTCTGGAGGCCATGCTGCTCGATCTGAGCCGGCAGCAGTTGTTGCAGCGGATCGCGGTGCACCGGCTGCCGGTGGAGGGGACGGCCGCCCTGCTGGCCCATTCACTTGGCGTGGAGGACACCTCACAGGAGTTTGCCGCGCTGCTGCATTCCCATACCGAGGGCAACCCCTTCTTCGTACAGGAGGTAGTGCGGTCCCTGGTCGAGCGCGGTGACGTGTATCGCGAGAACGGACGCTGGAGCCGGCGAGCCCTCGAAGAGATTGAGGTCCCCGAGAGTGTGCGAGCGGTGGTGGGCCAACGGCTCTCGCACCTGAGTGAGGAAGCGCAAACTCTCCTGCAGGAAGCAAGTGTCCTGGGTCATACCTTTGTTTTTGATGATCTGCAGCAGGTCGATGGTCGTCCCGAAGTGGAGATCGAACGTGCGCTGGATGATGCCGTAACCGCGGGGCTGGTACGCGAAGCGGGGAGCGACCTCTACGCCTTTAATCACAACCTCACGCAGCAGAGCCTGTACGGGGAACTGTCCTCTCGCCGCAAGCGGCGACTCCACCTGGCGGCAGGTGACACGCTGGAACGACAGCCGGCAGTAGTGCGGGAGCGGCGCCTGGCCGAGATCGCTCGTCACTTCCAGAAGGCTGAAGTTCCCGAGCGGGCGCTGCCGTATACCATGCAGGTCGCCGATCGGGCCGCAGCCGCCTTCGCACACGAGGATGCGGCTCGGTATTACCGCACGGCGCTCGATCTGGCACAACAAACCGGAGATCGAGCGCGTGAGGCGGAAGCGTACGAAAAGTTGGGCGGCCTGCTGACGGCGACGATTCGGTATCGTGCCGCGCTCGAAATGCTGGAACCGGCAGCGCGGCTGTTCGCGGAAATCCACGATCGCGAGAGCGAAGGTCGGGTCGTCGCGCAAATCGGTCGCGTCTATTACTCGATTGCCGCTGCCCAGGAAGGCATCGCCCGCCTCGAGCCGGCCATGGAGTCGCTGGCATGCGAGGACTCGCCTCATGCCCTGGCCGGGCTCACCTCGGTGCTGGGAAAACTGTACTTCGTGCGCGGCAGATACACCGAGGCGCTGGCCTGCGCGGAACGCGGGGCAGCGCTGGCGCGAGAGGCGAGCCAGGGCGGCGTGCTGGCCGAGTCGGAAATAACGCGTGGCTCGGCTCTGATTCAGCTTGGGCGGTGGCATCGTGGCTTGCAGGCTCTGGAGGAAGCAGTCGAGATCGCCGATTCAGCCTCCGATGTGTACAGCGTGTGCCGGGCGCTTCAGGGGGCAGCGGCGGTCTATCTGATGCAAGGCGACCTCGAGCGGCATCAGCAAGCCATGGAGCGGGCCCTCGAGGTTGCCGAGCGGATGCACAATCAACGACAGATCGCCTCCGCTACCTTCGGTCTCTTCGTCAACGCCTTCGTGCGTGGCAATTGGGAGGAAGCCCACCGCTACGCCGACCGGGTGCTCAAAGTAATGGCGGGGTTGGGGTCCACCTGGCACTCGACCTTTCATCTGGTCGGTCTGGCGGCGTTGGCGGTCGCGGAAGGGGAAGACGATACCGCCGATCGCTTCCTTATAGAGTGCCTCGAGGTCAGCGGACCCACGGGAGATGCCCAGACCTTCCAGGGTGCCCAGGAAATTCTGGCTCAGAAGGATCTGCAGAGCAATCACCCGATCGAAGCAAGGGAGCGCCTCGAATCGCTGCTGGCTGGGCCAGAGTTCGAGCGGGACGCGAATGGGCGTATCATCTCCGCCGGCGCGCCGCTGCCGGGATATCTGACCGGCCACGGCACCTTTCACCCCACGGGCCTCCTTCCACTGCTCGGGTGGGCGTATATCTCCACGGGAGACACCGCGGCGGCGCACGCGTTGGCATCTGCCGGTATCGAGCTATCGCAGGCGGAGGGGCTTCGACTTTCCCTGGCGGAGTGG
>DAINCT010000127.1:0-8751 GCA_036732245.1 Chloroflexota bacterium
GTGGACCAGCATGGGCGTCTCCGGAAGAGGTATGTGCCAAACTACGGCTGACCTTCGGCTCTGTCCACGAAAATTTTCCCCCCTTTTCCGGGGCCGCAGGGCGCGGATCGCCTTCCTGTTGGAGAGTAGTGGACGACCTCTCGCTTGATGGGCGTGAGGCCCAAGCCGCCGAACACTCCGATCGAATCGCGCGCTTGACAATGGCGGAGGTGCGAGTAAATTCGCACTATGCGAGAATATTCGCATCTTCCCATTCCTGGCCTGCCGATGAAAAAGTCTGTCCCATCCGCCCTTTCGCGCCGCGAATCGCAGATCATGGAGATCCTCCATCGCCTCGAGCGCGCGACCGCCGCCGAGGTTCAGGCAGAGCTCCCCGATCCGCCGGGATACTCCTCGGTGCGAAAGCTCCTCGAAATTCTCGAGAAGAAAGGCAACGTGCAGCACGAGCAGGATGGGCCTCGGTACGTCTTTTCCCCGTCAACGATCAAGACTGAAGCGCGCCGGTCTGCGCTCGAACAGCTGATACGGACCTTCTTCGGTGGCTCGGTCGAAGAAACAGCGGTCGCCCTGCTCGGCATGTCGGAACGAAAGCTTTCACCAGAGGTGCTCAAGCGCATCGCCGCAGAGGCGGAGCGTGCGAGCCGGAAGGGACGATGATCCTTTCCGCTCTTCTACTTGGTGCGGCGAGAGGCTCGATCGTCCTTCTCGCCGCCGGGATTGCCACGCTGGCGCTTCGCTCGAAACCGGCAGCGTTCAGGCACAGCATCTGGACCCTTGCCATCGCGTCCCAGCTGACGCTGCCAATCGTGGCGCTCCTCATGCCGCAGCGCACGGTCGACTTCGGCGCGGCCGGTGCGTTCATGACTCGCACGGCAGTGTCCGTAGCGACAGCAGTCAGTCCGCCGAGCGAGCGCGTGGCGCCGACCGCGTCACGCACTTCGCGCTCGGGTGCGCCGGCCGCTGCTACGCCAGAACCGCAGACCGCGCTTCCGGACCTGCGGGCGACGCTCCGATTCCTAAGCCTCATATGGGTCGCGGGCGCGCTTCTAATCTTTCTGCGCTTCGTGATCGGCACGATCCTTGTCGCCCGCGAAACTCGCGGAGCGAACCGGCCTATCAGCCGTGAGTGGATTCTCCTCGCGGGCCGGATCCAGGAGGAAATGAGCCTTCGCCGACCCGCAGAGTTGGTCTGGGGAACGAAACGGGCCGTGCCTTACACCTGGGGAATCCTCTCGCCAATCGTGTGCCTGCCATCTGACGCTGACCACTGGTCTGCCGACCGTCTCAGGATGGTGATGCTCCATGAGCTGGCGCACGTCGAGCGCTTCGATGCGCTCACTGAGGTGATGGCGCAGGTTGCGCTCGTCGTTTTCTGGTTCAATCCGCTGGTGTGGCTCGCCGTGCGGCGCATGCGCACCGAGCGCGAGCATGCGTGCGACGACCGCGTGCTGACGCACGGCGTGAAGCCATCTACCTATGTGGAGGAGCTGGTAACCATGATGAAATCCATAGGACGGGGCGCCGTTGCCCCTGGGTTTGGAGCTATCGCTATGGCGCGGCGTTCCCAGTTCGAGAGCAGAATGCTAGCCGTACTTGATGAGCGGACAGACCGGGGCGTGATGAACGGGAGGAGCATCACCAGAGTTGCACTGGTCATGTCGGCGATGATGCTAGCTGTCGCCGCCGTGCGGCCCGCAACGGCGGCCCAGAGGACAGTTCGGTTCGTTGGGGATAGCGCGACGGGCGCCGCAATGTGGGGGCAGTCAGACTTCGATGAGATGGTGGCGGATTGCAGGCGGCCGAGGGCGCAGGTACGCGTACAATACTGCGAGGTACGCACCATCGATCTGTCTGGTGTGAATGGCACGGTGAGCTTCAACGGCGGCTACATCGATGGCGTCATTTTCACCTCGAAGGGAACGCCTCGCACCGTGACCGGCCGTGCACTCGTCCGAGCCGAAGCCGTGACCGCAAGCGACGCGCGGGCTTTGGCGACTCAGGTCACGACGTCGGTGAAGGACGGCATACTTCACAGCGAAGGACCCGGTGGTGGACGCTCGAACTACTGGTCGGTGCTGTATGAAGTCACGCTACCTCCCGGCCGCAGCGTGAAGGCGCGCACAGAGCTCGGCCAGATTGGTCTCCGGGAGTTTCAGGGAGACGCGGATATCGCCGCCGTGAATGGACCTCTCCAGGTGTTCGGGGCGGCCGGTGACATCCGTGGGCGCACAGAAAGCGGCCCAATTTTCGTCGGGCTAGGCGGCACGCGATGGGAGGGCGCGGGACTGGATCTGCAATCACAGAACGGCGCGATCTACGTCAGAATCCCAGCGGGCTACTCCGGACACCTCGTGACCGGCACGACTAACGGACCGTTGGAGCTCGCTTATCAGATCCTCGTGAGGCGCATGAACAGCAAACAGATCGACGCGGACATTGGCGGCGGTGGACCGACAGTTCGCGTGACAACGCTCAACGGACCGGCCGACATCAGGTAGCTGACGATTTTGCCACAAAGGCCCACCCGCCCGTCTTCTACCTTTTCGAGTTCATGTTCTCAACGCCACAATTATGCACCTTCGGTCTCGCACTGGCGGTCGGCGCAGCGCCGTCAGCGTCAGCAATCCAGCAACGGTCGCCGGCGGACGTTCCCGTACTCCGCGCATCACACCTTGCTGGCGCGATCACTCTCGACGGACGGCTCGACGAACCGGATTGGGCTGCCGCCCAAGTCGCGACGCACTTCACGCAGAGCTATCCGAAACCTGGAACACCAGCAACTAACGCTACCGAGGTGCGAGTTCTGTACAGCGATGATGCACTTTATGTCGGCGTGACCATGCGGGATCCGCACCCGGACTCGATCGCCGCGCAGCTCGCGCGCCGCGACGCCGCGGATCTGTATTCCGATTTTGTGCACGTCATGATCGACTCGTACAATGATAAGCGTACCGCGTTTCGCTTCTCGGTGAATCCGCTCGGCGTAAAGCGCGACGTACTGTCGTACAATGACATCTATGAAGACGCGAACTGGGATGCCGTCTGGGAGGTGGCGACGAGAGTGGATTCGGCTGGATGGACCGCCGAGTTTCGCATTCCGTTCTCGCAGCTCCGGTTTGGCACCCCGGCCTCCGGAGCCGAGCAGCATTGGGGATTTCAGGTCATGCGCGACATTGCACGGACTCAGGAACGCGACAGCTGGGCACCCTGGCAGCAGCAGGACGGGCGCTTCGTGTCGAGCTTCGGCCAGTTGGTTGGGCTCGTCGGCATCCGCCAGCCGAAACGGATCGAAATTATGCCGTACGTCAGCACTCGCCTGACGCGAGCGCCGGGTCTCGCGGCGAATCCGTTTTACAGGACCAATGACACGCAGTTCAAGGCAGGAGTAGACATGAAATACGGCTTGCCCGCGGGTCTCACCCTGACTGCGACAGTGAACCCGGATTTCGGGCAGACCGAGGTCGACCCCGCCGTAGTCAATCTCACGGCATTCGAGACCTTCTTCCCGGAGAAGCGGCCATTTTTTGTGGAGGGTTCGGATGTCCTGCGCTTTGGCGAGTTGCAATCGAACAATAGTTACGGTTTCGAGCAGTACTTCTACTCGCGTCGAGTCGGGCGCTCGCCGTCTCGCTCGCTTGGTGGCGACAGCGTTGCATTCCGCCGCGTACCAGAGGCATCGCGCATTGTCGGGGCGGCAAAGGTTAGCGGGCAGGCAGGACCCTGGAGCATCGGGCTGATGGATGCGTTCACGCAACGGGAGACCGGCGAGTATGAGACGATCTCTCTTCGGAAAGGGACGTTCCTCGCGGAGCCGGCGACGAATTACGCTGTCAGCAGCGTACGTCGAAGTTTTCGCGAGGGCCAGACGAACATCGGGGCGACGTTCAACGCGACAACGCGTTTGTTGAGCGACTCGGTGCTCGCAGCGTTCCTTCACCGGCAGGCGCTGGTCGGGGGTACGGATTTTACGCACACATGGTCGAAGCGGAGTTGGGTGATGAGCGGGTTTGTCGCGGGAAGTCGCGTGAACGGAACGGCGCAAACGCTGGCTGCCACGCAACGGTCGAGCGTGCACAATTTCCAGCGCCCCGACGCGAGCTACCTCGGAGTCGATTCCACACGGACCAGTCTCACAGGCCACATTATCGGCCTCGCGCTGCAGCGAGCCGGCACCACGTGGGCCTCCGTGGAAGCGAAAGAATCGAGCCCGGGACTAGAGCTCAATGATGCTGGCTTTCAGAGCCGCACCGATTATCGCAGTTTGGCAACCTCGCTCGGTACACAGAACTTCGAATCAGGCAAGCGCTTTCGCAATTTCACAATCAGCGGCGGGACGACGCAGGCGTGGAATTTCGGTGGGACGCCGATCACTCAGATCGCGTACGGTGGCGCGAACGCGATGATGCTCAATTTCTGGAGTGGCGGGTTCAACCTTCAAGCAGCGCCAAAGTCTTACAGTGATCGCGTTACGCGAGGGGGGCCGCTCGTCGAGAACGCATCATGGGCGCTCGCGCGCATTTTTGGGGCGTCGGACACCCGGGGCACCATCTGGTTTGGCGTAAGCGCCTCCATCGAGCGTGACGCTGACCAGTCGTCGTACCGCTCGTATAGCGCCAGCGTCAATTTCCGGCCGAGCAGCTCGGTCCAGCTGGCGTTCCAGCCCGCGTTCTCCGCGGACAAAACGTCGAGCCAGTATGTGGCAACGCGAGCCGACGGGTTCGCCGCCACCTACGGTAACCGGTATGTGTTCGCTGTGCTCAATCAAAAGACTCTATCGATGGAGACCCGTCTCAATTGGACTTTGGCGACGACGCTATCGCTCGAGGTCTACGCACAACCATTCGTCTCCGCCGGACAATACGACGGCTTCAAGGAGTTGGCGAGCGCCGGTACTCGGAAGTTTACCGAGTATGGAGTGGCAGCCGGGAGTCTAGTGCGCGCGAGAGATCAAGGAACAGTCGTCATCGATCCCGATGGCGGGGGCCCGGCGCCTGCATTCACTCTTGGCGAGCCCGACTTCAAGGTTCGTAGCCTGCGAGGTAACGCCGTGCTGCGATGGGAGTACCGCCCGGGCAGCACGGTGTTCTTCGTCTGGCAGCAGAGCCGGAGCGGCGGGGATGCAGAGGGGCAGTTCTCGTTCGGCCGCGACGCAGGAGGGATCTTCCGCGAGCGGCCGACCAACGTCTTTCTCGTAAAAGCGTCACGCTGGATCGGCAGATAGCGTGAACGGTAACGCGCTCAGCCTTGGCATATGGCGCGTATGCGAATATCTTCGCAGAATGCGAATCCTTTCGCAGTTTAGCCGTGTCTAATGTCGACCCACCACCTAGCCTCCTGAACATCGTGCCCTACCTAAGAATCCTCCACTGCACCCTTGACTAAGCAAGTCATGCCAATCCTCAATCCTCTTGTTAGAGTCCGAACGGCATTGCTTGTGTTGACGATGTTTGCAATCCCGATCCGTTCCGGAGCAGGTCAGGATGTGCCCTTCCACGTGCCGTATCTCCATAAGCCATCGATTCACCGCAACCTCGTGGTCTTCACAGCCGGCGGCGATCTCTGGCTCGGACAGACGTCGGGGGGCCATGCTCGGCGGCTGACACGTGAGTCAGGCGACGAAACAGATGCTCGCTTTTCTCCTGATGGACGTCACATCGCCTTTACCGGGATGTCGGATGGCACTCCAGAGGTGTACGTCATCGCCGATACTGGCGGCATACCCGTACGCCTGACGTACGATCCCTTCGGCGCAACCGTCCTTGGTTGGAAGCCGGACGGTTCGGCTATTCTCTTCCAGTCTGCCAGGGAAAACGACGAGCCGTTCTTCCGCCTTTACTCTGTCCCAACCACTGGTGGCAGCCCCACAAAGCTACCGATCCCGGCGATCGGTACTGCAGCAATGAATCGCGACGGCAAACGCGTCGCATATACCCTTCCTTCATACAATCGATTGTGGTTCGGCTACCGAGGCGGCCAAGCAAGTGATGTCTGGCTGACTGACCTGACCGCTCGAACCTTCAAGAGACTTACTAACGACCACGCAGTTGATACCTCGCCGATCTGGGTTCAGGACAATCTGTACTACCTCTCGCAACGAGATGGATACGCAAACCTGTACCAACTGAAGCGCGACGGCCAAGTAGCTGTGCGGCACGCGTCACTCTATCCTGTGCGTTCGCTAGACACCGACGGGCTTCAGATCGTATACGAGCTTGGAACAGGGATCGAGGTATACGATCCCGTGCGTGGAGTCGCCACGCGACCAACGTTCACACTCGACGGGTGGGAGCCACCTACCGGGCGTAATCTCTTAGCTGGGCCGTGGGTGCATCCAGGCTACCTTGCGCCGGATACTGCGCGAATCGTTGCCGACGCGCGCGGGCAGATTGTTTTGACTTCAATCAGGAATGGGATTTCCCGGGTAATTGAAGCGAGGCCGGGCACGCGCGCCCAAATGCCTGTATGGTCGCCGGATGGATCGGAAATCGCTTTCGTTTCCGACGCATCGGGTGATGATGAAATATGGGTCCTGCGGGCCGACGGGAGCGGGCAACTTCGTCAGCTCACACATTTCGGAGTCGGCCCGTTGGGGCGGCCTGCCTGGAGTCCAGACGGTAAGTGGATTGTAACTGCCGATCATCAACTCCGAATCCTGCTCGCGGACGCAATCAACGGCGAGCATTTCGTTGTGGCCCAGGGCGTCTATCCAGAGACCGGTTCATATAGTTCGATCAATTCATCCTACAGATTTAGTCCCGACGGGCGTTGGCTCACCTACTCCATGCCGGGCGCCAGTGATCGGCAAATCGTATTTCTGTACGAGATTGCGCGGCATCGGGCCACTCCCGTCACACCGCCCGACGTCGCCGCGTACGCGCCGGAATTCGACCCAGAGGGCCGATACCTCTACTTCCTTGCGGACCGGCAATTCGACGCCAAACGAGATCTTGTGAGCCGGACCTTTACTTTTGGCCCTCGCACTCGTGTGTCGCTCGTCGCACTAGCTCGAGCCACTCCGTCTCCGCTAATTCTCGAATCGCATCAGAATTCTGCCATTAGCCCGTCCCGGGCGACTCCGGTCGATCTCGACGGTATAACCGCGCGGGTTGTAGACCTACCATTCCCCACAGGCGACTACACTCGCCTCGCCGCAATCAACGATCGGGTTCTCGCGGTATCTGGCGGTGATTTACTAGGGTTCGACCTCACAACCGCCAAGTTCCTCACTCTGAAAAGGGGAGTGCCCGATTTCACCCTGGCGTCAGATGGGAGAAGCGTGCTGGCAACCACTGGGGGTACGTTCACATTGTTGGACGTGTCGGGTGACACGGCACGCGTCGCCGGTGTGGCAAGCATTGACTCTCTAATGATTCATGTCGACTCGCGAGCCGAGTGGGGCCAGATCTTCAGGGAAAGTGCTCGGGTCATGAGCCGTTTCTATTACGACTCCACTCTCGGTGGGCGTGATTGGCGTGCCATTACGGCGAAGTACGCGACGCAGCTTCCTGCCGTGGCCGATCGCGCGGATTTGAATGCGGTGCTAAGTAGTCTGCTTTCAGAACTCTCCACAAGTCACGCGAGAGTGGACGGCGGCGATCTTTCGCCACAGCCTGCTCGAGGCCCACGGATGGGTTTTCTTGGTGCCGACTTCGCGGCGTCTCCAAGTGGAGCTGGATTGCGCATTGCGCGCTTGCTGCCTGGGGACGGTATCGATCTCCAAGTTCGCTCGCCACTTCTCTCGCCCGGACTTCGAGTTTCGGTAGGGGACTACCTTCTTTCGATTGACGGCAGTCCTGTCGGAGCCAACGACGATCTCTACAAGCGTCTGTTGGGAAAGGCAGACAAAGAGGTCACACTCGTTTTGAACTCCGTACCAAGCGTCGAGGGCTCTTGGACCGTGCGGGTGCGCGCGCTATCGGAAGAGGGACGCCTTCGCCAAGCGACTTGGGGCGACAATCGCCGCGCCTACGTCGATCGCGCGAGCGACGGACGGTTCGGATATGTCCATTTTCCTACAATGTTACGCGACGCTCTGCAAGAATTCGGGAAGTTCTACTATTCAAATCTCGACAAAGACGCGATCATCTTCGATGTCCGAAATAATGGCGGTGGTTCAGTCGCCGCATTGCTTCTGCTTCAGATGGCGAACAAGGCTGCCCTTTACCATAAACCTCGTTACGGTGAGTCGTGGACGCGCCAGGGTTGGGGTTACGACGGCAAGATGGCCCTACTTTGCAACGAATACAGCGGATCGAATGCGGAAGAATTCTGCTACGGCTTCCGGCGTTACCAACTTGGTCCGATCGTTGGATCACGCACTGAAGGCGGCGTTATCGGAAGTTGTTGCGGCCATCCCCTCGTCGATGGCGGGTCTGTTTCGGTCTCGAACTTCGCAGAATGGGATGTCGCCGGAAAATGGATCATCGAAGGCGAAGGAGTGGTACCCGACGTGCCCGTGTTTCAAGATCCCGCCGCGGTTCTTCAAGGCCGAGATCCACAGCTTGAGCGGACGGTGCAGCTGCTTCGTGCTCAACTCACCGAAAAGCCATTGAGTCGACCTGCCCCGCCTCCACGCCGGCGGGCAAGGCCTGACTCCCGGACGCTTCCTAAATGAAAGCCACCGACCCACTCGTGGCTCAGGGGAAAACATACCCGCGTTGAGAGCAATCTGAGGTCAAGCATCTCGACGATGGAGAGCATGGGTGAACCATAACTGCTGTCGATTCAGCTGTCGATTGACCCCGACATTAT
>DAINCT010000128.1:0-8721 GCA_036732245.1 Chloroflexota bacterium
CTCGTCCGGAACCAGGTCTTCCTCGCTAAACTCCCCCAGCTCGTCCGCCACGATCTTGGTGCGTCGCTCGTCACCGTACTTGTCGCGAAGTTCTTTCAGTTCGTTCTTGATCAGCGCGTCCATCTTGCGCTGATGGCCGAGCAGATCCTCGAGACGAGAAATGGTCTTCAGAATTTGGGCGTACTCGTCCAATATTTTCTGACGCTCGAGAGCCGCCAGACGTGACAGCGTGATGGCGAGGATCGCCTTTGCCTGGACCTCGCTCAACGAGAACGCTTCTATGAGATTCTTCTGCGCCACATCGGGCGTCTCGGATTGACGAATGGTCGTAATGACGCGATCCAGATTGTCCAGAGCGATTTTCAGGCCCTCGAGGATATGGGCCCGCTCACGCGCACGCTCCAACTCGAACTCAGTACGCCGCCGCACCACCTCACGGCGATAGTCCAGGAAATGCCGCAGCATCATGTCCAAACTGAGGACGCGGGGCTGCTGGCCCACCAGGGCCAACATGTTCATCGAGTACGTGGTCTGCAAGCTGCTGTGCTTGAAGAGCTGGTTGACGACCGATTTGGGCTGTGCCTCGCGCTTCAACTCTATGACGATGCGCATGCCGCGTCGGTCGGACTCGTCGCGTAGATCAGAAATGCCGTTGATCTTTTTCTCGTGCACGAGATCCGCGATGCGTTCCATCAGGGTCGACTTGTTCACCTGAAACGGAAGTTCGGTGACCACGATCGCCCACCGTCCACCACGGAGCTCTTCAAGGTCGTGCACGGCACGCACCACGATCCTTCCATGGCCGGTGCCATAGGCGTGGTCGATTCCCTCGCGGCCGATAATGATCCCGCCGGTCGGAAAATCCGGACCCTTGACGAACTCCGCTACGTCGCTGTTTGTCGCCTCCGGGTGGTCGATCAGATACATGGTGGCATCAACCACCTCGCGGAGATTGTGAGGGGGAATATTCGTGGCCATGCCGACGGCGATCCCAGTTGAGCCGTTGATCAAGAGATTAGGCAGGCGGCTGGGAAGCGATACCGGCTGCATCTCACGGCCGTCATAGTTTGGATACCAATCCACCGTGTTCTTGTCGATGTCCGCCAGTAATTCGTCGGTGATCGCCATCATGCGACACTCGGTGTATCGCATGGCGGCCGCGCTATCTCCATCGACCGAGCCGAAGTTCCCCTGGCCATCCACCAGTGGATACCGTAGATTCCAATCCTGTGCCAAACGGACGAGCGTGTCGTACACTGCCACATCACCGTGCGGGTGATACTTACCGAGTACCTCCCCGACGACGGCCGCGCTTTTCCGATAGCCGGAACGCGCCGTCAAGTTCATCTCGTGCATCGCATACAGAATGCGGCGATGAACCGGCTTCAACCCATCACGAACGTCAGGTAAAGCGCGCGAAACGATAACGCTCATGGCGTAATCGAGATACGATTCGCGCATCTCCTTCTCGATACTTACTCCGTCGATTCGATCGGCAGCTTCCATCCAGTTACAACCTTTTTACTACATAAAATCCAGGTATTTACCCACAAGTGTATCTCTTTTCGACTAGTTAAGTCAACTTCTCGCCGTCCCAGTAAGGGCTGGTAGCTTTGCTAATAGCTCTCTGACGAGACCGACCGCTATTGCCTGACAGAGACAGGTCGGTTGGCAGGTCTTTCCAGCGCACGATATACTTTGCCCGTTACGGACGCCCATATTTATATGGAAGACGAATTAGTTCTCCTCACCTCCTACTTCAACCTGGCGGGCGGTCGCAGACAGGACAATGCGGCCACCTTCCGGGTCGATCCTAGCTTGCGATCCGCCACCTCGCCGGACGGAGTTGCCGCCCTCTACGTCGTGACCGAGTCCACGACCGGCGGACAGATGGGTCCGCGTGCCCGCAGATTGGCCGCGGACACCGTCGCGCAGGAGTACTCGTCACACGGTGATGTACCACCGTCCGCACGTCTCAGGACGGCACTCAGGGCCTGCCACGAAGCCCTTCTCCATGAGTTCGAGGGACACGTTTCGGTTGGACTGAGCGTGGTGGCGGTCGAACGGGATAGCATCTACCTGGCTCAAGTGGCGCCCGGCCAGGTGTACGTGGTCCACGCAGGAGGCCTCCACAGCGTGTCGGCCGCAGCCGAGGGCAGCTCTCCGTTTTCTCGCGCTCTGGGTGCATCGTCCGGACCGAAGATTACCGTGTTCCGGGATCAAATAGGTCCCGGCGATGTGTTGGCATTGACGTCCAGTTGGTTCCACCGCGCGGCGGACCCGGAAGAGATCCGCGATTGCTTCGGCGCCGGCACCGCGGACGACATCGCAGAATGCATTTTGAATATGGCGAAACAGCATGATGTACGCGATGCGAGCGTCATTGTCATCGAAGCTGCCATGGGCAGCGAACTCGAGGTCGAGTCAGACGAGAATCCCACGCCGAGCTTCGTGGAGCAGCTGGACACCGCAGTCGCTTCACTCGCCGGCGTGGGCCGGATGCTGTGGGACGAGTTTCGAACGGTACCACAGGTCGAGGACCCTGACGATCTCGGTCTTGGCAGGCGGCGCCCGCGACAAGAGCCATCCGCTCAACCGCGCGAGGACTCCGGTGTCGCGGTACGCGAGCGAGAAGTGCGCGCACGCGGCTCTCGTCCGGTGCAGCGGGACGATCCCACGCTGGAAGTGCCTCAGGTGCCATCTCACGCCACCGATTCTAACGGCATGCCGGCATTGACCCAGCCGGAAGCGTTTTCGAGGTACGAAGTCCCGAATCCGCGTCGCGATCAGGCCACGGAAGAAATGCCAGTCGTGACTCCAGACGATTTTGAACCGACGGAGTCGGACCTCGTGTCCCAAGATGATGGGGAGTACGAAGTCGGGTCACGATCCGAGCCGAGCGAGCGTCGAGACGCTCCGACCGACCTCGAAACGTGGGCTGACGGCATGAACCAGGCTGAGAGGATCGAGGCCGCGGCAGAAGAGATTCGACAACGTCGGGGACGCCGTCGAGGTTCACGCTCAATCATCCGACAGGATCGCCAGCGCCGGCCGGATCCCGAACCCGAGCCGGCACCGAGGGCCGCTTACCGTTCCGAGTTGGACCAGGTGAACGCGCGCATCCACAGCGATCCCGATATCGGAGACGCGGTTCCACCGGTCCAAGCATTCCCGGACACGAGCACCGAGCCCTCGCGCATTTATGCCACCAGCAAGGACATCCAGGCCGTGAACCGGCGCCCTCGCCGCTTTGGAGGAATCTCGCGACCGGCCGGCAGCGATCCGCTGTCCGGCACTCCCGTCATCCGGCCCAACAACCTGGGGGACATCGACCTCCGCCAATCGGTCAGTCATCCCGTACCCGGTCCTCTGGTCTGGCTCGGCGTGGTCGCATGTTTCTTACTATTCGCTATCGCCGCCGTGCTGTACCTGCAGCACCGCAAACATCCGGTCGCCGTTAACCCGTATCCCAAGCTGGTGCAAAAAGACCTGCGGTTGGCGCTGGCAGCAATCGCACCTGCCGCACAGGATAACTACCTCGCGAAGGCCACTTCGAATCTCAATCTGGCATCACTGCACGGCTCGACGAAAACGTACGTCGTGCGAATGCAAGTAAAGATTTCCTCGGCGACCGACACGTTGCACCACATTACGCGCGTAGTCCATCCTGTCACCCTCACCGATTTCACCAAGTTCCCGCAGGCACATCCCGTAGAGATTGCCCCAGCACCCGGATTGGTGTTCGTACTGGACACGGGACGCAAGAGTGTCTACTCCGTGACGCCGAATGCGACCTCTAATCCGGGACTGGTGGTACAGGCGGGGGAGACCGATTCCGGGTTCACCATCGGATTACCGAGTCACCTGGCCACGGCGGGCTCGACCGCGCTGGTTCTGGATGACCACAGTGTGCTCGTAAGAGCTAGTGGGGCCTCAAAGACTGCAACCTCGCTGACTGCGGGAGCGCAGAATCAGAAGGTCGCCGCCATCGCCAATACGGGAGCGGATGTCTATCTGCTGGATACCGGATCGGGGCAGCTCTGGCGGTACCAGTACGGAGTCGCAGGATTCAATCCGCCTCCGCAGGCGTTTTTCACCTCCAACAAACCGGACCTCACGCATGCCAGGTCAATCGCATTCGATTCCTCAAGCCTGTACGTCTTCGGCACGGCTGGATCGGTGCGGAAGTTCGACATCAATACCGCGAATCCACAACCGTTTACAATCCATGCCCGTACCCCGCTGCGCGCTCCATCGGCCTTTTTCACGGACGTGGGACTGAACAACATATGGATCGCCGATCCGCCGACCGGCCGCATCGTTCAATTCGATAAGTCGGGGAATTATCAACGAACCTACGTGTCAGCCGCGGCTTCTATGGACCTGACCAAGATCGACAGCATCGCGGTGGGACCCACCGGCAACACTCTGTACGTCCTCTCTGGCTCCAAACTGTACGACTTCCCCGTCGTTCATTAGCGCGCGTGACGCTCGATTTTCGCGTCTTGCACGTGGACGCATCATCCAGGGCGCGTGTGGGAACGCTCACCACCGCGCATGGCACGTTCGAGACACCCGTCTTCATGCCGGTCGGTACGCAGGCCACGGTCAAGTCGCTCACGCCCCATGATTTGCGGGATATTGGCGCGCCGATAATTTTGGGCAACACGTATCACCTCTTTCTCCGGCCGGGATCATCACTTATCCAGTCTCTGGGCGGTCTACATACGTTCATGGCATGGGATCGTTCGATCCTCACCGATAGCGGAGGGTTTCAGGTGTTCAGCCTCGGGCATCTGCGTGATCTAGAAGAACATGGAGTGACCTTTCGCTCGCACCTAGACGGATCGTCACACCTCTTCACGCCGGAGAGCGTCGTAAAGATCCAGGAGGAGCTGGGCTCAGACATCGCCATGGTGCTCGATGAGTGCACGCCGTTTCCCAGTGCCGAGCCCGAGGCCCGCACGTCCTTCGAGCGAACCACACGGTGGGCGAGCCGCGCGAAAGCGGCCCAATCCCGCGAAGACCAGGCGTTGTTCGGGATCGCTCAGGGCGGAATGTATCCGGAGTTGCGACGGGAGAGTGCGGCCGGGCTCGTGGCGCTCGATTTTCCGGGATACGCGATCGGAGGGCTCTCGGTGGGCGAGCCCAAGGCGTTGTTTTACGAAATGATGGCGGTATCGTCGGCCGCCTTGCCAAACGAGAAACCTCGCTACGTGATGGGCGTGGGCGCACCGGAGGACCTATTCGAAGCGGTCTCGCAGGGTATCGACATGTTCGACTGCGTGCTACAGACGCGCCTCGGTAGGAACGGTGCGCTGTATACCCGGGCGGGACGGATCAACATTCGGAATGCACGATTCCGCATCGACCCTGGTCCGATCGACCCGACCTGCGACTGCTATACGTGCCGTACTTTTACACTGGCGTACCTACACCACCTGTTTCGGGCTCAGGAGTTGCTGGCGTATCGCCTCGCCAGTCTGCACAACCTACGCTGGACGATACAACTGGTGGAAGAGATGCGTGCGCACATTCGGGCGGGAACGTTTACGTCGTTCCATCGGAATTTTCTGGCCCAGTATGCAACGGTCGACGAGGCAGTGCGCGAGCAGCAACGGGCGCAGTGGGTGGCTGCTCGACACGGAACGGGCCGGTGACGGAATCAATTCCGGTGGCTGCATGTGGCATGGTAGTTGCGTCGCGCATTCGCACTCCCACGCCGGTGTAGCCGGCCGGAAGGAATCGTGTCATGTGGAAAACCGTACTGCTCGACATCGACGGTACCCTGCTGGACAGCAATGCCGCTCATTCCCATGCTTGGGAAGACGCCTTCGCCGAGCACGGCTACAGCATGCCGTTCGAGGCTATTTTTCCGCTCGTCGGATTGGGCGGAGACAAGCTCCTGCAGCGGCTGACACCCGGATTGAGCGACCAGGAAGGCGTGGGCAAAGAGATCGCCCAACGTCGCAAGGAGATTTTTCAGCAACGCTACCTGGCCGAAGTGAAACCGACGCCCGGAGCGCGCGCGCTGGTGGAGCGAATCAGGCAAGCGGGCATGACCCCAGTCGTCGCGACATCGGCCGAGAACGACGAGTTGCAGGTGCTGTTAAAAGCGTCCGGGGTTGAGGATCTCATCGACGAACAGGCGAACGCATCAGACGCATCGGGCTCCAAACCCGATCCGGATATCGTGCGGGCCGCTCTGGAGAAATCGGGATCTGCTCCGCATGAGTCGATCATGATTGGGGACACGCCGTTTGACGTGGAAGCAGCACGGAAAGCCGGAGTGGCAGCCATCGGCTTCGGGTGGGGCGGTCATGATGCCGATTTGGGAGGAGCGCTCGCCATCTACGACGATCCCGCGGACTTGTTGCGTCATTGGGACGAGTCGCCGCTGGGGCAAACGGAACCCGCCGTTCGCTAACACACCGGCCGGGCACGGCTCGTCAAAACAGTCGGGATAGGTGTACGAAGCTGACGATGGCGACGACCACGGAAACCAGGACAACCGCCCCGCCCGCCAACCTGTCGATCGAACGGAATCGGGGTTGCGCCAGAGATGTTCTGGGACCCGTACCGTAGAGCCGGGCCTCCATGGACTCGGCGAGCTCTTCGCCACGCCGCAAATTCGCCAGGAGTAGAGGGATCAAGAGTGCGCCCATGCTGCTTTCGTCGAGCAGCGCGTTCATGCCCAGATCGGCTCCTCTGGCGCGCTGGGCCGAAATCACCTTCTGGGCTTCGTCTATCAGGAGTGGCACGAAAGTGAGACCAATCCCCACCATGGCGATGATGTCCCGAATGGGAATGTGAAAGCGCTCCAACCACCCGAGACTCCACTGCAGCGAGTCCGCCACCGCCAGGGGAGGAGTGGACAGCGTCAAGAGCGACGTGGTGTACACGATCAAGACCGCTTGCAAACCGAGCCGGATCGCGAGGTCCACGCCATCTCGGGTGGGTGCAAGGAGCCAAAAGTGTGCCAACGCGTGGCCGGGAGTAATCACCGTAATGATGAGGCCGAAGAGGACGATCAGGACCAGGAGGGGCCGCAGGAGACGCCACAGAGCGGGAAGCAGGTCTGACGCCATTAATCCCATGACGGCGGCGAACGCAAACGCAATCGCGATGCCGAGGGGAACGCTCGCGATCAGCGCATCGCCCACAATGGCTACCGTGCAGAGCAGCTTGGTGCGCGGGTCCAGGCGATGCAAAAAGGTCGTGCCGGCCTGATAGCTGAGGAAACGTGGAACGTTACCAATCATGATGCCGCCTCTGCCACTCGGCCACGATTCCTTCCTCGAGGTCAGCCGAATCGACGTCCGCGGGGAGAGAGAATCCGCGTTTCTCCAGTGCGCCGGCCAGTTCGAAGACGGCCGGCAACTCCACCCCGGTCGGGACCAACCGCCGCCAATCGCGCAACAAGTCTTCGCCACCCTGTACTTCGGACAACTGGCCGTCGGCCAGCACGTAGATCCGATCAGCTTGGCTTGCTTCGCGCGCGCTCGTGGTGAGCCAGACGACTGCACTCTTATGGCGCAGTGGACCCAGCAAATCCGAGAATTCGTTGCGAGTCCGAGGGTCCAGATTTGCCGTCGGCTCGTCGAGCATCAGGACTACCGGTTCCATTGCCAGCACTCCAGCCAGTGCCACGCGTCGGCGTTCCCCTCCGGAAAGAGCAAAGGGAGAGCGGTTACGGACTTCCGCGGGATCGAGCCGAACCGCCCGCAACGCTCCTGTCACTCGACGCTCCATCTCGGCGTCCGGCAAAAATAACTGACGAGGTCCAAATGCCACGTCGTCGAACACGGTGCGCGCGAACAGTTGGTCTTCCGCATTCTGCACCAGCATGGTCACCTCGCGCGGTCGTCTCAGCGGCTGCATCGATCGCTTCCGGGCCAGCGGATTCTCTCCCTCGAACAGGACGACACCTGTTTCGGGCCGGCGCAAAAACGCCAACTCGAGTCCCAATTTCGTCTTGCCGCTACCGGGTGCGCCAAGAATTGCGACGACTTCACCCCGGGCAACGGTGATGCCGGCGCCGGTGTGCTCTAGAACTGCCACGGCCACTCATCACCCATGGTTACCGGCTGATTCTTTCCGCCAGGCGGTCGATCGATGTACCAAGGGCGACCGGCACGCCGCCGGCACGAAGAGAGGCCGCCAGCTCATAGGTCTCCGGAACGTCCAGTGCTAACTTGGTGCGGATGTTTTCATCTTGGAGCACCTCTTCAGGCGTGCCTTGTGCTTCGATCCGTCCATCCAACATGCCGTACAGCCGGTCGCAGCTTTGTGCCTCGTCCATGCGATGCGTGACCAGGACCAACCCCGCGCCTCGCTCGGCCCTCCATCTCAGCACTTCCTCGAGCAGTGGCCACCGTACGGTCGGTTCCAGCCACGCCGTCGGTTCGTCGAGAATGAGGTACCTCGGTTCCATCGCCATCACGGCCGCCAGCGCGACCCGCTGCTTGTCGGCCATGCTGAGTTTGTAGCATTCCTCCAGCTCGCGTCCGACGAGTCCTACCGCCCCCAGAGCCGCATCCACGCGTGTACGAATTTCTTCGGGCTCCAGACCGACGTTTTCCAGACCGAACGCGACCTCTTGCTCAACGACGGCATTCACGATCTGGCTGTTCGGGTTCTGAAACACCAATCCGACCACACGCCGTATCTCCAACCCGTGTGTGCGCGTGTCCAGACCGTCCACGGTGACCCGGCCCTCGG
>DAINCT010000129.1:0-8672 GCA_036732245.1 Chloroflexota bacterium
TCGTTATAGGTCGGCACAAAGACGTCGACGGTGGCATGCGCTGGAAGGACAAAGGTAGGTTTGGTGCGAACGTCCCAGGTCATCAAGACGAACAACAGGAAGTTCACCACACCCTGTGCCTCGACCAGGACGAGCGCGAGAGAGAACAAGAGGGCCTGCAGGTTGAGCGTCGCTGTAACCCGCCAACCCAGGTAGTACAGCATGACCAAGGCGGTGACGAGCGCCAGCAGGCGGGCAAGGCGTGTCTGGCTAATGAGTGACATCGGAAGCACCTCGTGGGCCGACTGGCGACCCAGCAGGCATGGGTGTGTTGCCCCGGTAGTCGCGTCCAGGCAGCCCAAGAGACTCGCGGCAGGGGAATCGCACAGGGGCGTGCCAGCTATGACATATATCGGCGCCCGCCGAAGCCTGCACGAGCAAGGAATAGTAACAAAGCCGAGTGGTTGGTCACCCCGCTGCGGCGGGCGAGCCGGGGCATCTGGTACGTTCCGAGGCGCTGGCGACATCCGCCACAATTCGGTCTCGGACTACAAGCAGGGCCGGGAACCCGCGGCTCCGAGCCGTGCGCCTGTGGTGACCCAGCGATCGAAGGCAAGCGTGGATGCTGGGCAACTGCTGTAAACGCCGGTGATCAAGTGGGCCACAATCCGGGATAAAACTGGGCCATTCAGCCAGATGCCACGTGGTCCGATGAGCCGTCCGGTGTGCGGTCTTTCTCGCGATAGGATGCGCCCTGCAGATACAGGACCTGGCCAGAGTGCATCGGCGAGCCGGGTCTTGGATGGCTCGCGTTTCCACAATTTCCAGACCGACCCGATCGACGCCCCGCGTCCGGGCCGACGCTGCTTGCGGCGCACGTTGTTGAGGATTGTTTCTAGCTTTGGAGGGGCTGGTGCGCCCCGCCCGCCATCGACGGTGTGCAGTGCCACCGCAAGCTCGGCGTCGGTGAAATGGGCGAACTCAAAGCACTGGCCGACGTTATCCCAAATCTCAATCGACGGGATGACGCATTCCAGATCCTCAAACGATACGGTTCGACCCTGCAGCGAAGGTGACATCTACGAGCAGAAGAATAGGCGACGCGGGCACGGCAGCGGTTCTGTGCCACAGACCCGGGTATCCGGGCATGGCATCGACGCACAGCGCAGGTGATCGTAGCCGAGACGCGGACACTGGTGGGTTGGCGGCATCGGGTGCTCCCAGAGGATTTCCTGCTGCGGCTCAATCTACCTGTGCAGGGGATCGGCGCGGACGGGCTGAAAGCCGCACTCGGTCTGCTCTGGGAACGCCGCGCCGCGGTTCCGAGCGCGTTCCCGAACACAGCTTCAGCCATTGCCGCGAGGTTCTCCAAGGTGCCAGCATGCGGGTCGCGATAGAGAGGCTAGGACATTCCCAGACTGGCCTGACGGTCAGGACCTACGGGTCAGTCGCGCCGGTGCTCATGGGCGATGATGCGAATCGCCTGGACGAGGCGCTCCGTGGCAGTTAGGCGTCAGCGAGCAAGCGCCTTAACGTAGTCCACGGGCTTCGTAATCGTCCACTAGCTTCGCTAGCACCTCAAGAGCATGCTTGCAGCCGGTCACAACGCCCGGGCGGTCGGGTGTATTGAAAACCCATTCATGTCGGGTCGGTGGTAGGGCCGTGGACGTTGGCGGTGGTCCCATGGGTTGCGGGGTGGAGTGGGTGTTGGAGACGTTGGGCGGCTCGAGCGTGCCGTCGGCGCGAGTTACCTGAGCGGACAATGAGGCGCGGGCCTGCAGGGAGGCCGACATGGACACGTACCAGTTTGCGCCAAGCTGTACATCGTCTTGATGAACATCCGTATCGCGGAGCGATTTGAGCGTAAGCAGAACGTCATCTCCAGCCTGCCACTTTGCGGCCTTGCCTGGAGGCTTCCATGGGAAGCCGCGGCGCTGCTGCTCAGCGCGTAGCCAAACATCATGGTCTTGGCGAACGTGTCGGGCTTCGGGCTCCATCCGGTACATCACGCTTCGATAGGAGCCGAGAAAAGCGTTCAGTTCGTCCTTGAACACCTGGGGAGCACCACCAAACTCCGCCTCGCGCATCCTGTCTAGCCGCCGCTGAGCCTCCTCAAGTTTGCTCCGTACGCCTGCCATAAACGCCCCATCGATCTCTCGCTGTTGCCGTCGTTCCCCCGACATGGTCCGGAATGTAGCAACCGCGCTTCGTTGCTAAATACGTTGCTACATAAGGCGTGGATGGTGAACGAAAACCGGGCAGATCAGCCGGGTCTCACGCGTGATTCTTAGGAGCAGAAGAAGGGACTCGAACCCGCGACCCGCTCTTTACGAATTCCAGGGAGGCCCCCTTTCCGCGGCACTAGACGATGTCCACCGGTGTCGCCTCCACGTCGCTCATTCTCGCATAAACTTTCTCGTGCTCACCTGGATACGCGTGCCGTCTATCGCCGGGCGTCCGGGGCTATCCGGTGGCGTCTCCGGATCAATCGCTGCATACAGCGGGTCCAGCACTCCTCGCCAAAGGGCTGCTTTCAGCCTCTAGAGCGGGCTGTTTACGCTCGTCGTTCGGGTCTTGCGGCACCAACTCGCCGCGAAACGCCTTGGCCAGCAGCGCCTGTCGCAGCTGCTCCACCCGCTCGGACGCCTGCGCCACACGCGCCTCGACTGCATCCGCCAGCCGCTTCTGCTCTTGCACCTGCCGCACGACCTCCAAACGAGCGGCACATGCGCCACTCACCTGCGCTCGCCGCGGATGCGGATGCTCAGGGAGATGCCGGCGGGCTTGGAGATGCCGGCTGGCTTCCCATGGTGAACGCAACGCCGCTCAGTGGCCTAACTACTCGACGGCTTATATGGTTCTCGACAATCTTGGCGAAAGGACCCAAGAACGTAAAATCCAACGCATGGTAGATGCTTAAGACGGCGTCTTGCAGTGCTTGGTCGGCATTAAGTCGCCTCACGCGAAAGCCGCGCAGGCCTTCTAATTCTTCGATTCTAATCGGACGGCCATGTGTTCTGAAGCGGTCATATGACTCGTCCGAACAAAAGTACTCCGCAATCGCGGCGGCTGCTGATCCGCGCTGTCCACGCGGGATTCCTCGGCCACTGTGGGAAAGCATGTACCTTTCCACCCATCCTGCAACGATGTCACGCGACAGTTGAATCTGCTGGGTGCAGTACTCGATGAGACCGCCAGCGTAGGTGGCCAGAATCGGGGTCCAAGCGCCAAGTAGATTGACATTGCCAGCAACCTCCGCTTTGGCACGACTGAAGTCCCGCAGAATAGCATGCGCCGGTGCCTGGCGAGGCGCGCCGCCCACTATATACGTGATTTGAGGGTCGATCGGGCCCAGCTCCGAGTAGGTTCCGATGATTATTTCGTCGCAACCAAGTGCGAGCATTGTGCCTGCTGACTTGGCCTGCAGCGGAACGATGGCTCTGATGTAATCAAAACGCGTTCGCAAGTAGTTGATCATTTGCTCGGCCGCTTCGGCCGAACCGCCGGGACTATGAATGATGAAATCGAGCGACCGTTGCCGAACCCCATGGCACACCTCCATGAGGGCATGGACGTCTCGGCCTTCGACCTGATGCGCCGGATCCCCTCGGGGCCACTGGAGCCAACTACTGGCGTAAACGATAACTGCATTCTCGGTCAGGGAATGCAGGGCGTTGATATATTTGCCTCGGATGCCGTCAAGATCGGGGCCATTGGGAGCCCGTTGCTGAGCGCTTAGGTTCACTTCTTGGAGGATTTCACCCCAAGTTGGCATGATTGCCTATCCGCCAATTAGTAGTGGCGATGGGACCCATGACAGGCGCTGAGTACTTAACGGCTTCCTGCCAGATCTGTTCCGCCGGTTCAAAGACCTGAGCAATCTGCTCATAAGCTCCCATGATCTGGAAGATCGGATCCTGTGCCGCAGCTAACCGGATCTGCTCGATGGTCCTGGCCATTTCGGTCGCGCCCATGGATTCGGTTGCGTCGGTCATGGAGCGCCTCCAGATATCCAAGCTTTCTCGAAAGTCCAGCCTAGCAGCGCATGTGTCAGCCGTCCAGCGAGAAATTACCTATCACGCCTATGATTAGCCTAGCCCGCCGCTAGGGTGTGGCCTGCAGCTGCATCAGACAACGCCTCCACCGGCTCGCCGTTCGGGTCTCGGGGCACCAGCTCGCCGCGGAACGCCTTCGCGAGCAGCGCCTGCCGCAGCCGGTCCACCCGCTCCCTCGCCTGCGCCACGCGCGCCTCGACCGCATCCGCCAGCCGCATCTGCTCCTCCACCCGTCCCACGATCTCCTGCTGTTCGGCCGAAGGCGGCAGGGGGAATGCTAAGGCAAGGAGTTTTGAGCCGCTGACGTTTGCTTGGCCGACCTGCTGGCTCACCACCGAGGCGATCCAAGCACGCCCGTACGATGAGTTGATGAAGCTACAGAGGTAATCGGGCAAGCAGGCGCCTGTCATTCGTAGCGCAATGAGATACGATGCGTAACTGCAAGGACCAGGCCGCCCTTTATAGACCGCGGACTTGCCAACCAGCTCCGGACTGTTGGTTCTGTTGAACAGAATGTCGCCCAGCTCCAGCAATAGTCCCGGAAACTCCGAGTGTTCTGCTGGTAAGTACTTCAGGTTCATTAGGTCTAGCTCGCCATTCTGGATGTTCCCCATCCGAAGTACAGGAACTCCGCCGTTATCCTCCGATGCCTTCGTTGATGAGCCATAACGGCCGAATTGAACTACTTGATCGACTTTCGCCCAACACCATCTGTCCGGCAGCTCCGGCAAGCCCTCGGTGTGGGGCGCAGCCGGCCCCTCGTACTTCGCCTGCCAGTTGAACGGCGGCGTCTTGCCGGAGCGAGCGTACTTCTCGCGCTGCTCAGTCTCCCAACGAGTGCGGCGCTCGGCTAGGATACGCTCCAGCAGCGCCGAGGCCGGCTCGACCCTGTCCGCGTGGTCGGCCCGCCAGTCCTCCGTCAGCCGGCCCTCGACCGCCGCGCTCAGCACGGCGGCGCGAAACTGCTTGATCACCACCGGCACACGGGCCAGCCTCTCGGCTACCGCGTCGAGTCGCCGGAACGCTGCCTCCAGCGCAGCGACGATGCGGTGCTGCTCGGCCAGAGGCGGGAAGGGGATTGGCAGGGCCTTTACGATGCCAGCATTGAGATTGGCTTGCGTTCCACCTCGGCCGAGGGAGAACAATTCGTGCTTCTGCGAGGTAAACCAGTACCAGAGGAATTCAGGAAGCAGCTTGTCGGAGCATTGGCAACCGATGATGGCTTGATTGGTTGCGAGGGGGACCGCTGCGATAGAGGTTGTACCGATTGAGGCGTACATGGCGAGCAAAACAGTACGGGCGGGGAACACCCAAGCCGACGAGTTTGCGAGGCCCTCTTCCGTGATGTGTTCCTCCGTGTTGCGGATCCACATCCCTGCATGAGTTAGGTCGGCGATCTTGGCCCACGGGATCGCGCCGCCATAGTACTCGGGCCGGCCCCTCGACGGCGTACCTCCGCTCTGGGTTTCGCAGGCTTGGTCTAGGCGTTCCCAGCACCACCCGGCGGGTAGATCGCCACCGGCATCCGGTCCGCGCCGTTGGACTGCCGCCAGCGTCACAGCGCCGCCTCCAGCTCGCCGGCCTCCGCGGCGGTCAGCAGCCGCAGCAGTTCCTGTAGTTCGTCAACCGCCGCCTCCAGCTCCGTGATCGCTTCGGCGGCAAGCTCTGCCGGCTCGGGCAGGCCGTCGGCGTTCTCCAGCAGTTCGTCACGCAGCCAGGTGATATCGAGGTTGTAGCCCCGTTCCTTAATGACAGAAAGCTGGAAGCAGCGGAACCGCTCGCCTTCGCCCCGCCGCGCTCCGCCGTTCGGGTCTGCGCCGCACGCCTCCTCAAAGCCGCCAAAGTGGGCCGGCGTCAGTGGCCTATCCGTCTTGGTGATGCCCGGCACGTTGGTGCGCGCGTCGTAGATCCACGTCCGCTCGGTGCGGAGTCCTTTGCGCAGAAAGACGACGTTTGCCTTCACCCCCTGCGAGTACGGCGTGAAGGTGCCGTTCGGCAGCCGCAGGATCGTGTGGACGTCGCAGTCCTCCATCACCAACTCGAATACGCGTCCCGCCTGCTCGGCAAAGAGGCAGTTGTCCGGCAGCACCACGGCCGCACGGCCGCCCGGCTTCAAGATCGTCACGACGTGCTGGAGGAAGTTGAGCTGCTTGTTGCTCGTCTCGATTGTGAAGTCCTCCCGGCCCGGAGCCTGGTTCGCGCCCCTGGTGCCGAAAGGCGGATTGGTCAACACGCAGTCGAACCGTCTTCCGTCGTCTGGTTCGTAGATCGCGTCTCGAAGATCGATGCGGGCGTTCAGGTTGTGCAAGAAGAGGTTCATGAGCGCCAGCCGCCTGGGACGAGGCACGAGCTCAGTGCCAAAGTAGGTCCGCTCACGTACCTGCCGCGCCACGTCGCGTTCCATTGCCCCGCCCGTCAAATCACGAATCCACTCGTAGGCGGCGACGAGGAAGCCGCCGGTACCGGCTGCCGGGTCGCAAACGGTGAATTCCGCGGACGAACGTGGGTCCGGTCTCATGCAGCGGACGATCGACTGGATCAGGACGCGCGGCGTAAAGTACTGGCCCGCTCCCTTCTTACCCTCGCTCGCCGCCTTTTCCAGCAGCCCCTCGTAGGCCTGGGCCTTCACGTCCACGTCGAGCTCAGTCCACTCGGTCTCGTCGATGAGTGCGATAAGCCGCTTGAGGTTCACCGGGTTGTTGAAGCGCGACTGCGCTTCGGCGTAGATCGCGCCCAGCATTCCCGGTTGGCGGCCCAGCGTACGCAGTGTGTCGATGTAATGGTCGGCGAGCTCAGTGCCCGATCGGTCGAGCAGCGCCGGCCAGTCGTAGCCTTCCGGAAGCTCCACGCTCCGCTCATTGGCCATCTTTAGAAAGAGCAGGTAGGTGATCTGCTCGATGTAGTCGCCGTAGTCGATGCCGTCGTGGCGCAGGGTGTTACAGAAGCCCCAGAGCTTCTGGACGATGTCGGTCATGCTGCCATCGCCTCGTTGCACTGCCGCAGCAGGGGTTCGAGTTGCCCGCTGAAGACTCGATTCGCCCGGCCCCAACCGCCGATGTCGGCGAATACGGGCATGGTCTCGAAGTCCGCGGGATCGATCGTCAGATTCTCCGCCAGATGCCGGCCGATGCGCCCAAGCCACAGCCGCTGCTCATCGGAAAGCTTCCGTCCCTCGCTCACGGTGGCAATCGCTCGTTCGGCCCGTTCGGCTGCGGTCAGGAGGTTCCTCTCCTTCAGCGCCGCCACATGGACCATCGAGATAATGTCGGCCAACTCGCTGCGGTAAGCGCGGCGCAGATTCGTGTCTGTGAACCGCTCCGGCGCACGCGCCAGCGTCCGTCGTAGTTCGGTCAGTCGCTCTGTGTTCCAGCCGCTCGGGCGGCCGAGCAGCACCGCGATTGCGTCGACATCACGCTCGTGGTCGTGCACGAACTGCTCGAAGGCGGCAAGGTAGTCGTGCGGCTTTAGCTCACGACCGTCCGTCGTTCGGAAAACGTATTCGGAGGTGACTACGTCACGCACGCCGGAAGCGACGACAAAGCTCCGCCGTGGCATCGGGTAGTGCAAACAGAGTTCCTGGAATCCGGGGTCGCGGAGCACCTTCATTGTCCCCGCGAATTCGCGCTGCACAAGCGCCGACAGACGATCAGCGTAGCCGCCCACGTCGCCGTCAGGTATCCAGGCGACGAACTGGTCTCTCGCCTCGCCGCTCATCTCGCGCTCGATGCGCCACAGCCGCTTGGCGAGCGACCGCACATTGTAGTCGCGGTCGCGGTTCTGCCAGATGTCCTCGACGATTTCAGCCAGTCCGCGGGTCGGCTTTTCAGGCGGTTCAATGGTGAAATCGGTCGTGTTCTTGAAGTACTCCAATAGCGTGCCGTCGAAGCAATCAAAGACCGTGAAATGCGACTTGCCGATTTCGTCGCATAGCCGCGTGCCACGGCCAAGCATCTGGGTGAAGAGGATGCGCGACTTCACCGGCCGCAGGAGCACGATGAATTCCAGCGCCGGGATGTCTACGCCGGTACTGAGCATATCCACCGTCACGACCACGCCGGGCAGCGGGCGGTTGCGGAACTCCCGGATGCGCTGCAGCGGCCGGTCCACGCTCGGGCTGCCGGTAATCTTCTGCACGAACGCATCGCCGCGGCCAAATTGGTCGCGACAGAGCCGCACCAGCTGGTCGGCATGCGAGGTGTGCGGCAGATCGTTGATCGCGAAAATCAGCGTCTTGGGAAAGCGGCCGCTGCGCGCCTCGAACTCGCGGGCGTAGCGGGCGACCTCCGCCACCACGCGGCGATTGGCGTCCGGGGCGGTAACCTTGCGCTCTACCTCGCTCGCGTCGAAGGCTCGCTCGTCTTCAAGCAGGTCGAGCTGCCGCGCCCCCGTTTCGCTGTCCACCTGCTCAACCTGCTCGCCCTCGCGCAGGAAGACGCCTTCCATCAATACGCCGGAGCGCACAGCCACGGCGTCGTAGTCCACCAGGTAGCCCTCGGCTACCGCCCGCTCGTACGGGTAGGTATAGGCGATCTCCATGAAGTAGGCGGTGGTGTGCAGCGCCGGCGTGGCGGTCAGGCCAATGCGGACGGCGTCGAAGTGTTCGAGCACCCCTCGCCAGACGCTCTGCTCGGCCGCGGT
>DAINCT010000130.1:0-8636 GCA_036732245.1 Chloroflexota bacterium
GTTTGGAGGCTTGTCGCGGCATGGGCAGGCACGGATCGCGGAAACACAAATCCGCCCGCGAGGATCGATGCTGCCAGGAGAACGACCAATCGATTCATGAGATCTGTTCCTTTGAGGGAGCTCTTTAACCGGTCCAGGCGATCCGCCAGATGATACCGGTTCCATAATCCGCCACGAGTAGCGCTCCGCTCGGCCCGATGACGACCGCCAGGGGGTGTGAAAAGCCGGTAGCGAAGGTCGAGACGACCGCGTTCGAGCCCTGGAAGTGAACCCGCTTGACGATCCGCCCGGTACCGAGGTTGTCGACATCGTCGCCCCACTCGGCCACGAACGCATCACCGCGATATCCCGTCGGAAATGAAGTGCCTCGGTAGAAGGTCAGGCCATCCGCCGAGGAGTGCGGCTCGAACAACGCGACTGGCGCGATGGTGCCCGCACAGTTAGTGCCGCCATTTCGGCCCCAGCAATTCGGCCAGCCGTAGCGGCCGCCTTGCTGGATGAGATTCAGTTCGTCGGGAACAGAGTCACCGAAGTCGTCGCGCCCGTTGTCGGTTGCGTAAAGTCGTCTGGTGGCGGGACGAATGGCGAGACCGTAGGGGTTTCGTAGTCCGTGGGCGTACACCTGCCCGTGGCTCCCGTCCGAATGGAAGCGCATGATGGAAGCGCTACGTGGGTCGCGTTCCACGCAGGCGTCGCAGGTTGAACCGACGCCGACGTACATCCAGCCTCCAGCGAAGACGATACTGTCGTTTTGGTGCTTCCCGGTCGGTATTCCCCGCACGATGACACGCTGCGTGAAGGACCGATACGTTTTTGACGGGATAAGGGCCGTGATCCGTCCGGTGGACGAGACGTAGAGCACGTGGTTGTGCCAGGTGAGACCAAGCGCAACTGAGAACCCAGAGGCAATCGTGGTGATGCCGCTCTTCCCTGTGGCCTGAATGACACCATCTCCCTGGGCCACGTACAGGCGGCCGTCGGGACCGAACGACATGGCGGTCGGGTTGGAGAGCCCTGAAGCGTACACAGTGGCGCTAAAGCCTCGCGGCACGGAAAGACCCGCTTGAGCGCTGGCCGAACGCTGCGACAGAAACGCGCCCATGAGCAGCGTCACCGCTCCCAGCGTGCTCACACAGTAACGCAAGACAAACCATCTCCTTTTCTCGGGACATCGAAGGCTCTCCCAACCTTACCTGCTTCAGATGACCGAATGGTGACAAACATGCTCCCTGCCTCAACGAATGGTGTGATTTATACGCGTCCGTCTGGACTGCATCTTGCCTTCTTTTGAGGACGACAGAATCTGAGGAGAGCAGTATCGAGTAGGAGAGGACCATTTGCGCCGAATGAAGGGTATGGCACGGTATTGCGCAAAATGGATGAGTGCATCGAGGTGTTGCTGAAGCCATAAGATTGAACCGTGCGGCCCAAAGCAGCGCGGGGAAAGGCGAATGGCGGAAAGCGAGTCGGACGTACCACCGGTTGGCGTCAGCGGCCACGATGTTGCGTTGGAAGACGTGTACCGGGTTGCGATCCGGCATGCTCGGGTGGAACTGCTTGAGGATGCAGTGGAGACTCTGCGTGCGTCGCGGGCGGTGATCGAGCGCGCACTATCCGAGGATCGCCACACCTATGGCTTGAACAGTGGTCTGGGTCACAGTAAGGATGAACGCTTGTCCGCTCGCGACCTAGCCGCATACGGAATGCAAACGCTCGATGCCCATGCGGCGGGCGTGGGGCCGGCGCTGCCGGATGCCGACGTGCGGGCCATGATGTTTGCGCGGTTGGTGGGGATGACGCGGGGCGGGGCAGGCGTGCACCCGGGGGTGGTACGCGTCTTGATCGAGTTGCTGAACTCCGGTGTGACCCCGATTGTTCCGGAGATCGGTTCCGTTGGAGCGTCCGATCTGATGCACCTGGCGGCCATCGGGCAGGTCGTGGTCGGACGGGGTCGGGCTCGATACCGTCACGAAGTATTGCTGGGCGGTGAGGCTCTGGCCCAAGCGGGGGTACGGGCCCACCCACTTGCGCCGCACGACGCGCTCAGCCTGATCAGCGGCAACGCCACCTCGATCGGGCTGGGTGCACTCGCGGTATTGGAGGCGGACCGCATCGCCGGTCTTGCCGACCTGGCAGGAGTGCTTACGATCGAGGCGATCGGCGGAAGTACCAAGCAGTTCGATGCCGAAGTGGCGGCTGCAAAGCCATTCGAGGGCCAATTGGCGGCCGCGGGGCACCTGCGTGCCTTGCTGGAGGGAAGCGATCTGGAAATTCGCGCCGGGTCGTCCATACAGGACCCGTTGAGCGTCCGAGTCATGCCACAGGTGCACGGCGCGCTGCGGGAGCAGATCCTGGTCGCGCGGGATAGCGTGCACACTGAACTCAATGCCCGAGACGACAATCCGCTGGTCTCGGTGGAGCGACAAGAGATGATACCGAACGGTAATTTCCACCCGCTCGTCCTGGCATTGGCGTTTGAATCCGTGCGCGTGGGATTGGCACATGCCGGCATGATCTCAGAACGGCGCATGAATAAGTTGGCGTCGTTTTCCTTCGGGACCGGGACCCTTTTCCCGGACGGCGGAGCCTGGACGCCGGGCAGATACGCAGAAGAGGGCGTCCTGGCATATTCGGCGGCGGCACTGCTCGCGCGTCTGAAACATCTGGCTGTGCCGGTGACGCTCGGTGTGCCTCCGCTGGACCAGGACATCGAAGATCACGCCACGCTGGCGCCGACCGCGGTCACGATGACGCGCGAGGCGCTTCAAATCGTGGAAACCATGCTTGCGATAGAGGCGCTGCTGGCGGTGGACAAACTCGCATCGTTGCCGCAGCGACGGCTGGGAGTGAGGATGGACCCGGTGTACCAGAGCGTGCGAGCCGTTTTAGACGGTGGGGGCGCCCATCCAGTCATGGGAGATCTGGTCGAGCAGGTGCGGCTCGTGCTCCGTGCCACCCCGAATTAGGTCGCGCAGGGCTCCTTCCATCGCGGTCGGTCGGCCTCATGGTGTAGCGCGGGGCTCCGTCCCCGCGGCGCGTCCAACCGGCAAAGAGCTGCGACGCCCATGGGTCTCGCCGTCGAGCGTATAGGCAGGCAAGGGACGCGATGGACACGCTTCAGACGCGAGGCGCCTCGGCAAGGGAGTTTCTCATGCCGCTGTGCGGCACCACGCCGGATGCAAGTGACGCGGCACCGTACCCCGATGGACGTAGGTATCCCCGGCGTGGCGATTCGCCTTGACCTCTCGGTACTCAATAGGGACGGCAGGCGCGGGGGCCTGCGCCTACGAGAGATCTCGGCACATGCGGAGCACCATGAGCCGAATTTTGCGAGAGAGTCATTCATGCCGCTGTGCGGCACCACGCCGTATGCACATAGAGGGAGTCGAGAAAGAGACGTCCACGGGCGCCTCGGCGACGGAGCGCCGAGCTACGACAGTTTGGCTGTTTGTCAATGGAATTGGGGAATGTGTTGCGAGGGAGCACCGAGCTGCCACTCGTGGGGAATGTCAAGGCTTTGCGGGAGGGTGAGCGCCTTACGACGGTTCCGCTGCTTGTCAATTCATAACACCCCCTCTGGTAGGGTGGTGCATGGTCGAATCGTCGCAATTCACGGTGCCCACGGAGGGCGATCGTGGGAGGCTCCTCATATCCTGCCCCGATTGTCCGGGGATCGTGGCGACCGTGTCGGCCTTTTTGTTCCGGCGCGGCGCGAATATCATTCACTCCAGTCAGCACAGCACGGCACCGGCTGGTGGCCGCTTTTTCATGCGAGTGGTGTTCGATCTACCCGGTCTCGCGGACGAAAGCCGGGAGGTGGAAGCTGCGTTCGGCGAGATCGCCCGTAGATTCGGGATGCAATGGCGGATCGAGCATGCGGCTCGTCGCAAGCGGCTGGCGATTTTCGTCTCAAAGCAGGATCACTGCTTGCTCGAACTGCTGTGGCAGTGGCGTGCCGGCGATCTGTATGCCGACATTGCGATGGTGATCAGCAACCACGCAGATGCGGGTGAGGCCGCGACGTCACTCGGCATTCCGTTTCACCATGTGCCGGTCCTGCCCGGCGCCAAGCGCGAGGCCGAAGAGCAGCAGGTGGCGCTGCTCGATGGACAGGTGGATGCGATCGTACTCGCCCGATACATGCAAATTCTGTCGAGCGACTTCTGCCGGCGGTGGCCGCAACGGATCATCAATATCCACCACAGTTTCCTGCCGGCATTTGTCGGTGCACGGCCCTATGAACAGGCGATGCGCGCCGGGGTGAAACTGATCGGGGCGACCGCCCACTATGTGACGGAAGAACTCGACGCCGGGCCGATTATCGAGCAGGGTGTCGAGCGGGTGGACCACCGGCATACCGTGGACGATCTCGTCCGCATCGGCCGATTGATCGAGCGCCACGTACTGGCCCGAGCTGTTCGCTGGCATGTGGAAGACCGGGTGCTGGTCCACGAGAAGGGGACCGTGGTCTTTACGTAGCTCAGCTCGCGACTTGCTGCCCCGGTTCGCGCAGTGCCAACTCTTTGGCGAGCAACTCGTCGGCGGGAATGTGGCAAAGATACTGGTTGCCGGATGGCGTCTGCTGCCAGGGCGGCTCCTGGGTTTTGCAGATGTCCCCCAGATAGAGCGGGCACCGGGTGTGGAACCGACATCCGGAGGGTGGGTTGCTGGGGCTGGGGATCGTCCCCCGCAGTCTCACGCGCGCAAACGAGCGGTCGGCGTCCAGGGTGGCAGCGGCGGACAGCAGTGACTCGGTGTAGGGATGATGCGGGAGGCTGAAGACGGCTTCCGCCGGCCCGACCTCCATCAGAATGCCGAGGTACATCACGCCGATCCAGTCCGCGATGTAGCGCACCACGGCGAGATCATGGGAGATGAAGATATATGAGACCCCGCTTTTCTGTAGATCGACCAGCAGGTTCAGGATAGCGGCCTGTACGGATACGTCCAGGGCGGAGACAGGCTCATCGCACAGGACGAGCTGAGGGGTGCCGGCAAAGGCCCGGGCGATCGAGGCACGCTGTTTCTGGCCCCCTGAGAGGCCGGTGGGGCGCGAATCAAGATGACGCGATTCGAGCTTGACGGAGGAAGCCAATTGTTCGGCGCGAGCGTCCAGGTCGGCGTGGGTGTGGATCCCGGCCAGCAACTTAAGGGCGCGCTCCAGAATGCTCCGGATCGAGTAGCTCGGATTGAGGGCGCTATCCGGATTCTGGAATACCATCTGCAGGCTGCGGCGTAGCTTCTGATTGTTGCGGTGGCTCGATACGGAGAGATCCTCGCTGTCGAACGAGATCGAGCCCCCACTCGAATGGGTTAGTCCCACAATGCACTTGGCGAGAGAGCTCTTGCCGCTGCCCGATTCGCCGACGAGGCCAAACACCTCTCCACGCCGCACTTCAAGTGACACATCCGCCACCGCCGCTGTTTGCTGCCCGCCTGACCGATACGTCTTGATCAGATGCTCCAGTTTGAGGAGAATCTCCTCGCTGGGCGGCGGAGGGGGGTCGACTCGCGCCTCCGGACTAGGCTTCATGCCGCTGACTTCCTCGTGATAGAAGCAGCGGCTGGATCGGCCGTCGCCCAACTGAATCAGCGGCGGCTGCTCCGCCCGACAACGATCGCGGGCCAGGGCGCATCGATCCGCGTAGATACAGCCAGTGATGTTGGCGCCGAGCGCCGGCAGCGAGCCCGGGATCGGATCCAGGCGCTGCGTGTGCTTGTTCATCCCTAGGCGCGGGACACAGCGCAAGAGGCCCAGGGTATACGGATGACGGGGAGCGGCAAACACGTCTTTTGCGGCGCCCTCTTCGATGAGCTGCCCGGCGTAGAGCACACCGACCTGCTCGCAGATGCGCGCGACGATACCAAGATTATGGCTAATAAACAGAATTGAGGTGTTGAAATCGGTGCGCAGCTGTTCCACCAGATCGAGCACTTCCGCTTCGACCGTGGCATCGAGCCCGGTGGTCGGCTCGTCGAGCACCAGCAACTCGGGGTCCGTAGCCAGCGCCATGGCGAACATTATGCGCTGCTGCTGTCCGCCCGATAGTTCATGAGGATAGCGCCGCAGTACACCCGCGGGGTTCGAAATCTGAACCTTCTCGAGCATGGAGCCGGAAGCGTCCATCGCCGCCTTCTTGTCCAGGCTCAGGTGGTAACGAAAGACCTCCGCGATCTGGTCGCCAATGCGCATCGACGGGTTCAGAGCGCTGCCCGGGTCCTGATAGACCATTGCCATGCGCCGTCCCCACAGGTGGCGAAGCGCGCTCTGGTTGAGTTTGAGCAGATCCTGGCCGTCGAAGATAATCTTGCCATGCTCTACCACGGCGTTCGCCGGAAGGTAGCGCATGAGTGCCATCGCCACGGTCGACTTGCCGCAGCCGGATTCGCCCACCAGCCCGTATGCCTCACCCGCTTTGATCTGCAGGGACACGTCGTTGATGACGCGCAGCAAGCGGCCGCGCCGCCGGTAGCTGATGGTGAGATTTTCTATGTCGACCGCGTTGGTCGAGACCGTAATACTCAACTCGAAAGCACCTCTCGTAGACCGTCCGCCACGAAATTCAGCGAGACGACCAGTGTGGCCAGGGCGAGAGCGGGAAAAAGTACCATCCAGGAGGCGATCTGGAGAAATCCCCGCCCAAGCGATATAGATAATCCCCAGTCCGGCGACGGTTGTTGAATGCCGAGGCCCAGGAAGGAGAGCGTCGCTGCCGTGAAGATGGCGTAACCCAGGCGGACCGTTGCCTCGACCACAATGGCGCCGGTGATGTTGGGAAGTATCTCTCGGACCATGACCACGATTCCCGGCTCACCCAGAAGCTGTGCGGATGCCACATATTCGCGCTCACGTTCGCTCAGCACTGCTGCCCGGACGGTGCGTGCGATCAACGGGGTAAAGACGACCGCAATTACGAGCACCACGTTGAGCGTTGAATGACCGAGCACGGCGAGCACGAGGAGCGCAATGATGACGAGCGGAAATGCGAGAAGGGCATCGACGATGCGCATCAGGATGTCATCCACGAGGCCCCGGTAGTACCCGGTGATCAGCCCGATCGTGATGCCGCCCAGGAGCCCAAGTGCAGTGGCGGCGGGTGCGATGGTCAGTACCGAACGCGCACCTGCCAGCACCCGCGAGAAAACGTCGCGGCCCAAATCGTCGGTCCCGAAGAGGTGGGCACCGGAAGGGCGCTGCAACGTGCTGAGTAAGTCCTGCGCATTTGGATCGTGCGGAACGATCAAGGGCCAGAAGATCGCATCAAGAATCCAGAACAGCATGATGATCGCGCCGGCCATGAACGTTTTCGAGTGGAGCAAGGCAATGAAAACGGCTCGAGCTCGTTGGCGGCGAGAGGCCCGTGGAGGGAGATTTATTCCAGGCGCCACGGAGGCGACCACGGGCAGGGGAACCATGGCGGGATCGGGCGTTTCAATCTGCATTATTCAGCCAATCGAATTCGTGGATTGAGGATGGCCAGCAGCACGTCGGCGGCCAGGTTGGACACCATGTAGATGATCGCCACCATGAGCATAGTCGCCTCGAGCATCGGAATATCGTGGCCGACGGCCGAATCCAGCACCAACTTCCCCATGCCGGGGTAATTGAACAGCGTCTCGATGACGACGAGGGCCCCCACCAGATAGCCGATCTGCACGCTGACCACGGTGATGGTGGGCAGGAGCGAGTTGCGAAGCACGTGACGGCGAATGACGACTCTCCGCGGCAACCCCTTCAGGATGGCCGTGCGCGTGTAGTTCGAGTTGAGCGAAACAATGGTGCCGGCGCGCGCCATCCTCGAAATGTACCCAAAGAGGACCAGCATGAGTGGAATAGACGGGAGCAGGAGCTGGCGCACGATATCGACCGGATTAGCCGAGGGGACACTGGATGCCACGGGAAACCATCCCAGTTGGATGGAAAAGACCACGAGCAGAAGGATACCGATGACAAACTCAGGAAGGGCGATAAGTGAGAGACCGATGATCGAAATCAGGCGATCGCCGAACTTGCCCTGATCGAGGGCGGCAACCACCCCGAGACCGATCGACACCGGCAAGATGAGCAAGAGGGCGAAGGCGCCGAGTGCCAGCGAGTTCAGCAGGCGCTGGAAGACCAGCGGACGGACGGGAGTGCTGAGCAGGTACGATTGACCCCAGTTCCCTTGAATGAAGTTGGTGATCCAGGTCCAGTACTGCACCGGAAATGGACGATCGACACCCAATTGGTGGTCGAAGCGCGAGACCTGCGTGGCGGAGGCATACGGCCCCAGCATGGCACGCCCGACATCCCCCGGCAGGATTTGTGCGACGAGAAACACGGCGAATGAGATGAGAACGAGAGTTATGAGCGTGAGCCCCAGACGCTTCAGCAGAAACCGTCTCATCGGAGACCTTTCAGTCTGCTCGCCGGGTGCACGGTTTCAATCCCAACCTGCAATGGTTGTGGCGAACTCTGTCCCGAACTGCCGCATAGAGTGCGGAGCAGGATGCAGATCGGTGAGCGTCGTGGTCCCCATGTCGGCACACAACCATGATTGCACACAGTTTATGGGGCAATCGGTATCCTGTCAAAGCGCGATACCGGACTCCTACTGGAAGGCGCCCATGGTCACGAGTGCGGCGACGCCGTCGAT
>DAINCT010000131.1:0-8633 GCA_036732245.1 Chloroflexota bacterium
TTGTCCATGTCTGACCTCTCCGTGGACCCGCGTGATGCGCTCGCTATTCGTTTGGACGATCGCGGGTCCCGACAAGGAAACGATAACGCCGGGTCGCGATCTTGTCAAAGAGAGTTCCACGCGGAGTGCGCCTCGAAATGTGGGATGCGACGGTCAAGCCACACCCTGCTTCGAAAGTCCAGCGCGCCGTGGTTGCGGGCGGGCAAAGAACAGGTACAACAACGATGCTCCGACGAAGTAGCAGCCGGTACCCATCAGAAATGCGGGCGTGAAGCCTCCCGTTTTTTGCAACTGCCCGCTGACGGCCGGTCCGAGCGAAAAGCCGATACTGTACGAAACGTTGTATAGACCGGATATCCTGGCGCGATAGCCCTCCGGGACTCGCTCCTGGATAAAGGCGGTGTACACCGGATCGCTCATGCCGCGCAGGGTGAGGAGCACCCAATAGGCTGGTATCGAGAGCGCGAGCTGAGTAGAAATGGCCAGAATGGCGGCGGCCGGAGTCACCATCCACTGGAAGCGTACTGCCGTGTTCAAATTTCCCCAGCGGCGGGCGATCGTCGGAGTGGCCAACGTGCCGGCGCCGGCGATTACGCCTCCCACGGCGAGTACGATACCGACCGGTCCGGGATCCAGGCGAAAGCGAACATGGAAGTACAACTGAATGAAGGTGAGTATGGAACCCAGGCCGAAGGCCAGAATGACGTCGGGCAGCAAGAGTTTGAGGAACAGAGTCGCCATGTGGCCGGAACGTTGCACACTATTACGTACCGCGCTCGCTCGTTCCGGCTCGCGCAAGAAGGGGTACGGCAGCGCACCGAGTAGCGCGAGCACGCACATGAACAACATGCCCGTTCGCAGAGCGCTGGAACTCGAGGCCGAGACGTGCAATGCGCGGGCCGCCACCTCGACTGCCTGTCCACTCGCGAACGACGCGATTGGTCCCAACCCCCACAGCAGGAATGAATTGATCGAAAAGGCCTGAACGCGCTGCTCTTCGGTCGTGCTGGCTACCAGAAGTGGGATGCCCGCCACCCAGTAGGTGGTCGCCACTGCGCCGAAAATGAAGTTGAAGACCAGTATGGTCGCGGTGCTGCTGGACAGGGAAAGGGCGAGAATTGAGGCCGGGTATGCGATGCCGCCCACGAGCAGAACAGGACGGCGGCCGACACGATCGGCCACGAACCCCAATGGGATGCTGATCAACAGGACGGCCAGGGAATTCACACCATTGATCAGGCCGATGAATCTCGCGTCGTATCCCAGACTGTAGAGATACAGGTTGAGTATGGTTCCCAGCGCCGCGATCACCATCCCGCGAAACGCCGTCACCGTCAGAAAGAGCTTGACATTGCGATCGAACCGACGCGCTCCCGCCAGGTATTGGCGAACCCCTCCAACCGGACCGATCCGTAGGTCTGACGTTTCGGGCGATTCAGTCTCAGGTGGAGTCGGCATGGCAATCCAGGATACTGACCTTGTGTCACGCACTCTGACCGCGGAGGGGTACCGTGCTCGATGAGGTCACGCTTTACAGCAACGGAACCATACACACCATGCAAAACGGAGAAGCACCGGCCGACGCGCTACTGGTGCGCGGCGAGCGCATTGCGGCGGTGGGCACCCGCGAGGACCTGCTGGCGCTCGCACGCGGGGCGAAGCGGATTGATCTCGGCGGATGCACCGTCATTCCGGGCTTCAACGATAGTCACGCTCACCTTCTGCCCTTCGGACTGACGCTCGATCAACTGGACGTGAGCGCGGACTCCGTGTCCTCAATCGCCGACATCACGGTCGCCGTGGAAGGGCGTGCTCGGCGGACAGGAGAGGGTGAATGGATACACGGCCGTGGCTACGATCAGAACGAATTGGTCGAGTCTCGACACATCACCCGGCGCGAGTTAGATGCAGCCAGTGGCGCTCACCCCGTAGTGCTCGACCACACTTCCGGTCACGTGCTGGTGTGTAATACCGCGGCGCTGGAACGAGCCGGTATCACTCACGACACCCCTAACCCGTCCGGTGGCGAGATAGAACGCGACCAACACGGCGATCCGACGGGATTACTTAAAGAGGCCGCTATGGAACGTCTGCGCCGCGTGATTCCTACGCCGTCCGAAGCGGAGGGCCGGGATGCGATTCTGAGAGCCATGGAAAGGCTCTCGTCGTTCGGCATTACGAGCGCCTCCGATGCCTGGACCGGACGTGGGCCATCGATCGAACCGGAATTGGCGATGTATCGCAGCGCGCTCCAGAGCGGTCGGTTGACCGCTCGTGTCACACTTATGCCGCTGATTTCGTACGTCGTCCGGGACAGCTTCGACGAAGTCCGGTTGCCTTCGGACTTCGACACCGGCGCAAGTCCGAACTGGCTCAGTTTCGGTGCAACCAAGATCTTCTCCGATGGAGCACTATCCACCCGTACGGCGGCCATGCGTGAGCCATATGTCGACGATTCATCGAATCGAGGGATTTTGCTTTGGGAGCGGGCAGCACTGGTGGACTCAATGCGACGGGCGCACGAGGCAGGCTGGCAGATTGCCACCCATGCCCTGGGCGATCGTGCGGTGGAAATGGTGCTGGACTGCTACCAGGAGGCTATGCGTGGCAGCCCGCGCGTGGATCACAGACACCGCATCGAGCACTGCATGTATGCCGACGAGAATATGGTAGTCAGATTCGGGGATCTCGGCATCGTGCCGTCCTTACAGCCGGACATCTACCGACTCGGGGACGGGTATATAGCCGCGCTTGGAATCGAGCGTGCCGCCGACAGCATTCCCATGGGTCTCTTCCGACGCCTCCGCGTCGAATGGGCATTCAGTTCCGATCTTCCTGTAATCCCGGGACGGCCGCTCGACGTCATTCGCTCCGCAATGGAAAGGACCACGCCCAGAGGAGTGCAACTGGGGCCTCGGCATATCGTACCTGCAATGGAAGCGATCCGGGCGTACACGTGGGGCGGAGCCTATGCGACGCACTCCGAGCGGACGAAAGGGACACTGGCAGCGGGGATGCTCGCCGACTTCACTGTCCTGTCGCGTGATCCCGCGCGGACGGGGCTTGACGACTGGCAGAGTATCCAGGTGGCACGGACCGTGGTCGGTGGACAGGTAACGTACTCGGGCTAAAGGTCAGAAAGGCAGGGCTGTCTGTCGTCTGGCTCGCCCCGGCCGGACCTCCGCACACGGCAATAGCTCTGCACCGGTCAGACGTAGGATAAATCGGTGAGGAGCCGTCTGGTCAAGTGTCCGGCTGTTGAATGACTAGACTGAAAAAGGAGAGCCGTGAGCGGGCCCCGCGTCGGCAAACGGCTGCGGTAGACGCCAGGGCAGGATGCTTCCGTCAGGGTGTGGCTAGCGACGCCATAGCCCCGGTGCGGTCGCATTCACGCCTACCGCCTCCCGTTTTGCTTATCCTCAGGGTGGAACGTGGCCTGCAAAACGACTCTCCACCATCCATAACGAACAAAGAGGCCCGCACGAAACAAAACCTGCTTGGAACGGCGCGGCTGCTCGCCGATGGGGCAATGGGGACCGAGTTATTGCGACGCGGTATGCCGGCGTCGTGTTGCCTCGAAGCAGCCACGATGACGCATCCTGAGTTGGTGAGGTCGATCCATCGCGCCTATCGGTCTGCCGGCGCGCAATTGCTCACCACCAACTCGTTCGGTTCCAATCGATATCGGCTTGCGAATCGCGGTCTAGCTGACCATGTTGCGGTTTTCAACTGCGCGGCCGCAGAACTCGCCCGCTCCGTGGCGGGAAATACCCCCGTAGCGGGTGCAATCGGCCCCAGCGGCGAACATGCCGGCCTTCCGCCGGCCGACCAACTGCGTGCGGCATTTCGCGAGCAGGCAGCCGCGCTAGCACAGGGTGGCGTCGATCTCTTCCTCTGCGAAACGTTTGGTGATGCGAGCGAGTTGCGAGCAGCCGTGCTCGGAATCCGCGACGTGTCGGCCCTTCCCATCATTGCGAGCATGTCTTTTCGCGCCGACGGTCGCACCGTGTCGGGCGCCGAACCGACTGCCGTGATGGAGACTCTCTGCGGCCTCGACCTGGCCGCGATCGGCGCGAATTGTTGCATCGGCGATAACACGATTGAGAAATTGGTACCCGCCTTGCGAGAACTGACTTCGCTACCGTTGGTGGTCCGCCCAAACGCCGGTCAGCCCAAACTCATCGGAGGAGCCTGGACCTATCCGCTGGGTCCGGAAGACTTCGCGGATCTGGTGGCTCGCGTGTCGTCTGCAGCCTGGCTCGTGGGCGGCTGCTGCGGCACGACTCCGGGCCATATCGCCGCGATCCATGCTCAGTGGAACAGGATCGCGCCCGGTTGACGGCAGTCGAATCCAAATCTACGGCTGCAGCTATCGCACGTTCTGACCGCGTTCGCCCCGTGCCTGCACTTCGTCCTCGGCCTCACGTGCCACGCGCTCCAGCTTCGCACGGTCGACTACCTCGGGAAGATCGCGATAGTGGTTGGCGATGGGGAGTCTGCGGTCCTTGCCGAAAGCGCGCGTGCTGATTTTGATGCCAGGGGGCGCTTGTCGCCGTTTGTACTCGTTGTGATCCACCATGTTGATCACCCGGGTCACCACCTCTGCATCGTAACCACGAGCCACGATATCGGAGGCACTCCGATCCTCTTCCACATATAACTTGAGAATGCAGTCCAGCACATCGTACGGCGGCAATGAGTCCTGATCCTTTTGATCGGGTCGCAACTCGGCGGATGGCGCCTTTTCGAGTACGGCGCGCGGGATGATCTCGCGTCCGACCGATTCATTCTTGTATGCCGCTAACTCGTACACCGTCGTCTTGAAAACATCCTTGAGCACCGAGAAGCCACCCGCCATATCGCCGTACAACGTGCTGTACCCCACCGCCATCTCACTCTTATTACCGGCGGTCAGCACGATGCCACCAAACTTGTTGGTGAGTGCCATCCAGATATTGCCGCGGATGCGGGCCTGGATGTTCTCTTCAGCAATGTCCATCTCCCGTCCCTGGAATGGGCCTTCGAGGGTGCTCAGGTAGGCCGCGTATACATCCTCGATCGGAATACTCAGGAACCGGATGCCGAGATTTTCGGCCAGTGCCTGCGCATCGGTTCGGCTCCCTTCCGAGGAGTAGCGGGAAGGATTGGAGATGCCGAGAACACTCTCCGGTCCCAACGCGTCCACCGCCACCGCCGCGGTGAGGCTGGAGTCGATGCCTCCCGACAGGCCGATGATGACCTGTTTGAACCCGGATTTACGGACATAATCTCGCGTCCCCAAGACCAGTGCGCCATAGATCTCTTCCAGCGGCTCTGGCAGCGGGCACAGGTGCGGCGGCAGTGGGTCGCGTTGCCCGCCGTCCAGCAGCGGGGCGAGGGGAGTTTGCACCACCCTGCCCGGAGCATCCAGCAACTCGTCGGCGCTCACCACGCTTTGTCGCCGTCTGGCATCATGCAGTCGGGCGTTGAACACCGAGTCGACGTCGAGGTCGGCGACCAGAAAGTCCTCCTCGAAGAAGGCGCCGCGCTGCATGAGCGTGCCATCCTGATCGAACACCATGCTGGCGCCCTCGAAGATCAGTTCATCCTGACCCCCGATCGCATTCAGATAGCAGACATAGGTCAGTTCGTCCATCGCGCGGGTCGAGACCATGCGATAGCGCTGATCGTATTTGCCGCTGCGGTACGGCGAGGCGTTGATGTTGAGAATGACCTCGGCGCCACTGAGCGCCTCCAAGGCGCCGGGGCCGATCGGATACCAGATGTCCTCGCAAATCGTGACGCCCACCTTCACCCCACGAATGGTGTAGACGGCCCATTCGCTGCCGGCACGAAAATAGCGCTGTTCGTCGAACACCGAGTAGTTGGGTAGATAGAACTTGCGGTGGCGGCCGATCACCTTCCCCTGTTGGATGATGGCAGCGGCATTGTAAATGTCGCCACCGTCGGTGTCGACAAAGCCGACTACCGCCGTGATGTCACCCACCGCCTCCGCGATCCGTTCCAACTGGTGCAGATTGTCCCGGATAAACTCCGGCTTGAGCACCAGATCTTCGGGCGGGTACCCGGTGACGGCGAGCTCGGGGAAAGCGATGATGTCGGCTTCCACGCCCTCAGCTCGCTTGACCAACTCGATCATGCGTTCGGCGTTCTCTTCCAGCCCGCCAACGATCGTATTCATTTGCGCCAGAGCAACGCGCAGGTTTCGCATAGACCAGAAGCTTCACTCCTTCGTGTTCTTCCAGCCATTCTACCGGCCCCACGTACTGAGTAAGTGGTTGCCGAATCGAAGGCGACAGAGACATCCGCTCGGCACTACATCCAGGTCCCCAGTGCGGCTGTAACCAGCGACGGCTCCGGCGCGTTAGGTGGGGCGCACATCGTCGAACCAGGGTAGGAGGTCCCCGTGCTCAACCTGCGCCGCTTCGTACTCCTGATGCTCCTGATGTTCCTGATGCCGCTCGCCTTGCCGGCCTCCCGTGTCGGTGCCCAAGGGGTCAGAGATGCCGAAATGCTCTCTGGACACTGGCATCTTGTCTTCCACGGAAAGTGCATCATGAACTCCGACAATCTCCGGGCCTGCCGTTCTTTGCAAGGACCAGCGACCTTCGCCGTCATGAATGTCCGCGGTGCGACGCTCGACGTGACTGGTATCGGTGATTACACGAGTAATCGCACCGGGCACTACTCCGTGAGATTCACCACCTGGATCTCCGAGCACGTGCCGCATGCTGGGGCGTCGTTGCACTGCGACAACACGACCGTCTTCCTCGGGACATTCACCGGCACCTGCCGAGAGCAGGGCACTGGGCATGGCCACATTGGCATGGGCATCACCGGCATGCCTGACTTCTGGCAGGACGACGCCCAAGGAACCTGGAATGGAACCCCTGCCTCCCGCTTCGCGACTGGAGGGCCGACGGACACCTTCAACCCTGCTTGCCCAGGGACGTACAACGCAGCCCGTTTTTTGCGCCTTTTCGGATTCAGCGCTGTACCCGCGGGCATATCGGCACGTGTGGTCCTAACGCACCGTCCGTAGCGTCGCGTTCTCGCCGTAACCAACGGCGTCATACGTGGTGTGAACCGGCGCACTCCGTCGCTACGCCGGCCTCTGTTCCGCCCGATTTGACCGCGCTTTGCGTCAGACCAGGGGCGGGACACAATATGAGTCTATGGTCCACGTCTCGCCCGAGAACACTGAGTTTGCAATCGTCTCATTTGAGGGACCGGACGAGTACTCTCGCGCCGGTGGGTTGGCGGTTCGCGTACGGGATCTGGCTGAGACGCTGGCGGCGCTGGGATTTCGGACGCACCTCTTTTTCATCGGTGATCCGGGGCTTCCCGCGGTCGAAACTGATGGCCGGCTCACGCTCCACCGCTGGGGTCAATGGATCAGCGCATATCATCCCGGCGGTGTCTATGACGGCGAGTGGAACAAGATGCAGGATCTGTCGTCGAGCCTGCCACCGGTGCTGGCGAACGAGATAGTACGACAGGCTGCCTCTATAGGGCGTCGCACCGTTGTGATGGGAGAGGATTGGCAGACTGTCGACACGATGATCAACACCGCCCAGGCAGTCGCCGGCGCGGGTCTGAGCGGACGATGCATTCCAGTCTGGACCGCAAACAATGTATTCGGATTCGACAACATTGATTGGCCGGTGCTCACGTCCGCGGCCCAACCGATGACCGTCAGCCGCTACATGAAACACGAGATGTGGCGCTACGGAATCAACCCGTTAGTTGCGCCCAACGGAGTCGCGCCCGCCGCGATCATCGACGTCCCACCGGGCGACACCCAGAGCCTGCGAGCGGCCTTTGGTGGAGACATCGCTTTGTTCAAGATCGGCCGCTTCACCGGTGACAAGGGATGGCATCCCGCGCTCGAGTCGGTCGCAATTCTCAAGAGTTGGGGAGTGCGGGCGCGTATTCTGATTCGCGGAGATCGATCGTCCTACGGACAAGAGGTGCTGTCGAGAGCGAGGGACCTGGGCCTGTCAGTGAGCGATCTGGCGTCGCGATTCGAAAGCGTGGAGGAACTCGCGGACGGGATCTCGATCCATACAGAGGCGGACGTGTTAAACCTGACGTCTTTTCTGCCCGATTCTTTGGTCCCTCCCATCTATGCAGCCGTCGACGGTGTGCTGGCAAACAGCGGGCACGAGCCGTTCGGCCTTGTCGGTCTGGAGGTCATGGGGGCCGGTGGGCTGGCCTTCGTAGGATCAACGGGAGAGGAGTACGCGGTCGCCGACAGCAATGCAGTGGTGTTGGATACCGGTGACCCGCGTGAAATCGTGGTGCAGCTTCTCAGATTGCGCGACGACCCAGATACGGCTACACGTCTGAAGCACAGTGCAAAGGAGACGGCGCGGTCCTGGATCTGGCCAAAGGTAGTACCGGAACTTCTGGCGAAACTCGAGTACGTTGCGCTGGCACGCGGGATGGAGAAACCGGAATGAAAGCAGTTGTCATGGCGGGTGGCGAGGGATCTCGTCTGCGACCTCTTACGCTGGGTCGACCGAAACCAATGGTTCCCCTTGTCAATCGCCCGATGCTCGAGCACATTCTGCTATTGCTAAAACGCCATGGTGTGACAGACGTCATATTGACTGTCCAGTACATGGCCAGTT
>DAINCT010000132.1:0-8605 GCA_036732245.1 Chloroflexota bacterium
TAGAGGTCGGAGATGGTGTCACAGTTGCGGTGGCCGTTCGGACGCTTGTCTTGGTGCTCGTCGGTACGGGGGTTGACCGGGCAGGTTGCGGTGTGTCCGTCGAGACCGGTGTGTCGGTCGCGGTGGGGGCCGGGTGCAGAGCGGCATTCATGGTGGTATAGGCAGCCTGCACCAGGGTCGTCTGTTCGGTCTGGAAGACATCGAGCGGGAACGCGGAGGTGCCGGCGTAGGCCACGAGTGACGCCTCTGCCAGGACATTGTCCATGCTCCAGACTGCGTAGCCGACGCGAATTGAGTTATTGACGCTGGTGGTGATGAAGACCGTGCAGTTCGCCGGCATCCCGTCGGGACACGCCTGGCTGACGGCGGGAGTCGCATGATGCGCGATGGCTTGCTTCCCGAGAGCGACCATAGTGTCGGCCTGGGAACTGGTGCCGTAGAGTGTCGGCATCCAGTAGACCAGCACGTTCCCGGCACCGGGAGAGCGGTGCGCATAGCGTTGATAGTAGCCGGTGGTCATGCCGGCCGCGGCGTAGGTCAGGGTGCGCGAGACGGTCGCGGACGGCAGCAAAAAACCTGTATCGGCATCTGCCGCATTGATCACCTGCGCCTCCTCCATCACCGTATCCGCCGGCCAGGCCGAAGCGGGCAACGCCAGGCCCTGCGGGTCAGTGAGCGAGGCATCGCTCCGTGTCGCGTGAACCGAGGCGGGCAGTCCTGCTACCACCAGAAAGGATCCAAGAATCACCAGGAGCAGATTCCGTTTCACCCTGCACCTCCACTCAGGACCGACGGTATCCAGAAAAGCCCGTAGCTCGGAACCTTTCGTAGGGGCAGGCCCCCGCGCCTGCCCTCGGTCCCGCGCGCTCGAACGTCCATTCACTGCTCCATTTGGCCACGGCGGCGTGCCGCGAAGCTGCATTCTATGCCAGGTGAAGCCGTGACGGCCGCGGTCGGGCGTTGCGGAGCCATGCATCAATCGCCGGCGACGGAAGTGGCTTGCTGATGTGATAGCCCTGGATGAGATCACAGTCCATGGACCGGAGCAATTCCTCCGTCGCCTGGTCTTCCACCCCCTCGGCCACGACATGCAACCCCAGATTGCGCCCGAGATCGAGCACGGAGCGGACGATGGACGCGCTTTCCCGGTTGGTCGACATGTCGAAGACAAACGAGCGATCGACCTTGATCTGATCGACCGGGAGCCGCTTCAGGTGGGCCAGAGAGGAGTAGCCGGTGCCAAAGTCATCAATGGCAACCCGTACCCCCATTGCTCGAAGCTGCGTAAGGGTCCGGAGCGCGCCGGCCGGATCTAGCATGATCGCGCTCTCGGTGATTTCGACCGTCAATCTGCCCGGATCTACCTTCCGCTTCTCCAGGAGCGCGCCAATCTCGGTGGCCATCTGCTGATCGTGGAGCGTGCGTGCCGAGAAGTTCACGGCCACGCCGACATCGAGCCCCTCTGCCTTCCACCCGGCACAGTGTCGGAGAGCCTCGTCCAGCACCCACCACGTTAGGGGGGCGATCAGCCCTGATTCCTCTGTCGCCGGGATGAATCGATCCGGCGGCAACAGACCGTGTACCGGATGGTTCCACCGAACAAGCGCCTCGACCTCTCCCACCCGGCCTGTGTTCATATTCAGGAGCGGTTGGAAATGCAGAGTCAGTTCGTCTCCGTTGAACGCGCGACGAAGGTCCTGCATGAGGTCAAGCCGGTCTTCATCGTTCGTGTCGAGTTCTGGGTCGTAGAACGCATACACGCTACCCGTCCGTTTAGCCGCATACATTGCAATGTCGGCGTGCCTCATGAGCATGGATGCATCGTCCCCATGATCGGGGTAGAGAGCGCATCCGATGCTGACCGCGATGTCCAGCGTCTGACCCTCGATCTGCAGCGGTTCTCGGAAGCTGGCGACGATGGTCTGGATTGCTATGGTAGCCGCTATCTTATCCGTGTTCGGCAACAGTACGGCAAATTCATCTCCCCCCAGTCTTGCCACGGTATTGCCGCTACCGACGGCCCGCTGCAAGCGACGGGCTACCTGGGTAAGCAGGGCGTCGCCGACATGATGGCCGTAAGAGTCGTTCACCTCTTTGAAGCGGTCCAGATCGGTGAAGAGCAGGGCGGTTGACGCCCCGTTGCGCTGTGAGGACAGGAGCGCCTGGTGTAGTCGGTCACGCAGCAGGGAGCGGTTGGGGAGGTCGGTCAGCGGGTCATGCAAGGCACGGTGCTCCAGCGCTGCCTCTGCATGCTTGCGATCGGTGATATCACGCTCGATGCCCAGAATGAGCTCCTTTCCTCTGAGCGTCACGATTGAACTCGAGTACTCTATCGGGTAGGCAGCGCCGTTCTTGTGGTAGTGAGTATGCTCGCCGATCAGCACGACTTCCTGACGTATTCGCTCCAGATACACCAACACGTCTTCGTGTGTCCCTTTGCCCTGAGTTAAGACATTGATCGACTGCCCGATGAGTTCTTCCTTGGTGTAACCGCTCATAGCGGCAATCGCTGGATTACACGCGATGATCGGCGAGAGCAGCGTAGGATCGTGTGGGTCGAACAGAACGATCCCATCGGGGAGGCGCTCGAACAGGACGCGGAAGAACTCCTCGCTCTCATGGAGCGCCTGGGTTGACTCTTGTACCTGATGGACCAGGCCCCGACTGTAGTTGAGGGTGAGGCCGAGTCTGACCACCAGCACGATAATCATGGCCGTGATCAAGCCTCCGATTCCCTTGACGTCGTCCGGCGTAAGGGTCAGACCCTGAAAGTGCCAGTAAGCGACGACGATGGCCCCGGCAGAGGAAACGATCGTGACCCAGGCGCTTGCGCCCAGCACCTGACCTCGAAAATGTGGTGCTGCCAGTGGCTGAAAGGTTAGGGCGCTGAGAGTCACGACCAGACCGCTGACCATCCACACCAGAACGAGGACGAGGTTGTCGGTGAACCCCTGGTGGAAGAGGGACGGGGACGACACAAGGGACGGAACTATGTTGGCGAGTAAACCCACCGTGAGCAAGCGGCGACTGGTCGCGCGCCAGGTGTCTTTGATGGGGAGGAAGCAGATCGCGCCACCCAGGGTGCCGTACAGGGTCGGGAACAGCAGGATCGTGATGCGACCGGACAGGCCAAACTGAGAGTGCTGGAAGTCAGTCCAAAAAATGGTGGTAAAGATGATGGCGAGGGCACAGGCCAACCCGACCATATCGAGGGCGAGGAGCATACGCGTCAGCCGGTTAGACTGGCCGAGGTACAGGAAGCCGGCGATGAAGGCCGGGGCCGCGGCCAGGGTCCCGACATCGGAGACAGACGGAGACGGTGGCATGGAGCCCACGAGCACCGAGTAGTCCCAGGCGATCTGTCCAATGAAGAGGGATGCTGCCCCGGTCGCGATGAGAATCCAGGCGCGCCTGGGATCTCCCGAAAGGCGGTGGACGGTATGGAGCGAGGCGAAGAGAAAGAGGGCGAGGCTAAGGGTGAGCCCGGCGTTCGCCACGACGTGGGTTCCCTCGTCTCCATCCCACCTCAAACCCACGCTTAACAGCATGACCAGGTAGACGGCTGCAAGTGCGGCGAGCCAGCCGGCCGGCAGTGGTAGCGGTTCTTTCTTCAGTGCGAGTCGTACTCGGTGGGCGAGATCTACCATGGTTCCTCACAGAGCACGTCGTCGCCCAAAGCAGCGGCGAGCAGCTCTCATGAAGCGTACCGGTGTCCGTGGTCGGCGTATAGAGCCAATAGTCCCGTGAGGCCCGGATGTCCGCACCGCAAATCCGACCGGTCAAGCTGATGCGGGGGCGGGACCATTGTGGCAATACGGTTCAGGCCTCCTGGTCAGGCATCCCGCACGTCGACGCGCAGGCACGGCGTTCCACCTCCAATTCGATACTCGGACACCGTACCCTGGCGCAGGGAAATCGAAAACACGGTGGAGACGTGCATCGACATCTCCACCGTGCCCCAGCAGTAATGGGCTCAAGGTTTGTTACGGCAGGCTAGTGACCTGAATTGGCGTGCGTATTCAATGCGATGGTGACCGTTCCATAAAACGTGAAGCCACCCTGAGATTGCGTGAACGTGCAGGTTTCTTGTGGCATCGAGGTCGCCTGCGCATTCCCCTTGGTCGAGCTGAACGAACCGAGGACGTTCCCGGATGGATCGGTGAGGGTTCCGGAAATGGCGAGCGGCAGCGCGAGTCCCGACCCTCCAGCGACCACAAACGCTGGGCTATAGGTGGTAGTGTTTCCCTGCCCATGCGAGCCGGCCTGTCCGCTATTGAGCGTGACGATCAGGGTCTGGTTGCCGCACGTCACCGGAAACGTTGCGCTGGATGGTGCATTGCTGGGTGCCGCCAGCGCTCCCGTGCATGGGATGGCACAGAGGCATGCGAGTCCGAGAGCTGCCAGAGATTTTCGAATCATGGTTGTTCCCCTTTTCAGTGTGTTCGCCCGTTACTGCTGTATGAACGCACACTATCGGGGCGCTAATAGCCAGGACGTAGCTGGAGGCGCCCCGGTACACGTAGAGTCACGTATTCGCTCGCCTCCCGCAACTTTTTGTCCGCCAGAGCCGCCGCCATTCGCCGCAATATCCGTACGGGCAGGCCGGCGTGCCTGCCCGCCCGATGGCGCATGGGGAGGCCAGGGCGGATCGCCACGCCGGGCGATACCTACGTATAACCGACCAATGTCAAGCCACATCGCCGATTGCATCCGGCGTGGTGCCACACAGCGGAATGCATGACTCTCTCGCAAATAATTCCCCGTGACCGCCGCAAACGCGCCAACCGTTGTAGCGTCGACCCTCGTGGTCGACCTGTGCTGGCGCCCGCACCCGCTCATCCGACGACGGACGCGCGTGCTTTGCATATCGCGTGGTGCCGCGCTACGGCATGGGTGTCTCCGTCGCCGGCTTGGGCTACTCCTGCTCGGTCGGGCGGATCAAAATCTCATTGATCGCGACGCGCCGTGGACGGGTGACGATATAGAGGATCGCGTCGGAGATGTCCTCGGCCTGCATCCGCTCCATGTCGGCGAACCTGCTCCGCATAGTCTCCAGCACCTCCGGGCGATTATGCCCTGCCAGTTCAGTCGCCACTGCGCCCGGCTCGACCAGCGAGACGCGTACGTGGAGCCTGGTGACCTCCTGGCGCAGCGCCTCGCTGAATGCACCGACGCCGTGCTTGGTGAGGTTGTACACGCCACTGCCACTGCGTGGCACCCGACCCGCGACCGAACTGATGTTCACCATGTCGGCCACCCGTCGTGGACTGTCTTCAGCCGCGCGGAGCAAGTGAGGGAGCGCGGCATGCGCGCAGTAGAGCAGGCCGAGCACATTGAGCTCGACCATCCGCTGCCACTCCGCCAGCGGCGCGTCGACCACCGGACCCAGCAGCATCACGCCGGCGTTGTTAATGAGCGTGTCCAGGCGACCCAGCTCGGCCACCGTGCGCTCAACCGCCTGCGTCGCCTGCTGCTCCTCCGTGATATCGCACTCCAGCACTAACGCAGTACCACCCTGCGCGCGAATGTCCGCGGCAAGCGCGTCCAGCCGATCCTTGCGCCGCGCCGCCAGTGCCACGGCCGCGCCCCGGGCCGCAAGCGCCACCGCCGTCGCCGCCCCGATTCCGCTCGAAGCCCCGGTCACGAGCGCGACCGTACCATCCAGACTCTGTGCCGACCGGGTCGCCCCGCCTTCGGGAGCGGTTGACTGGTCGGAGAACGGTGTCGTGGTCATCATCATCTCCCATCTTGTACTCAAAACGAGGCCCCACCGCTCCCGCTTCGTGCCATCGCAAGGACGCTTTATCCGCTGCGCATCTGCTTGAGTTGCTGGGTAACGGTCTGTAGCACATCCTCCGACAGTTTGCTCGTCTCGTCGGCAGCGCGTTCGATCGCAGAGGGTAATCTGCCCAATAAGTCTCCCACGACCTCGAGTGCGCGCCGCCTCGAGAGACCCCACGAGGTCGCTTCGTTAACAACACGCTCCATAGTCACCCGCTCCAGTCTTTGAACGTGGTCAACATACATGGCAAGCCGGTTCTGACCATACACGAGAGTGCACAAAAGATCGTATAGGGGAGCAAGTCGTAGCGCGCCTGAGGCCTCGTGCAGGAGCGAGAAATTCTTGCCGTGTGCATCTCCGTTGCCGATCACCACGTTCAGTGTTATGGCCCGCAGGAATTCGTCAAGATCGTCCTCCGAAGCGACTGCCTGCAATATGCCGGCAACCCGGCGCATTGATGGTCCCCCATCCTCCTCGTATTTCCTGCGGGGAGAGATGCCAAATGCCTGGCAGAAGTCCTCCTGGTGGATCCGATCTATGGTGCCATCATCCCGGACTGAGCGATCGTATCGCTGCGCAACGAGCAGAGGACGTTCTTCAATCTGCATGGTTTGGACCGAGGCAACACGCAAGCCTGCATAGCCTGCCACCCTCATACAAAAGGCTTCGTTTTCGACGGTCTGGCTGAACCCACGGATCTGTGGTTTCAGGATGTGGGTAGATGGCGTTCCGTCCACGGGTCGACCCCAGGTGGCCGACGAGACGTGTGTGAGAAGCAACTTCTCTTGGACTCCACCCAGCGAGATACGGACTCGCTGACTAATGCCGAGCGGTGCGCTGCGAAGATTGTCGATAAGCTCGGCAATATCGCTGTCAGTCACGGGCTCCGCGGTGCGAACCACCGGAGTTTTGGGTGCTGGATCACTTTCAGGTTGGATCACGAGTGCACCCGCACAGTCCCGACCGAGAGCGCTGATAAGACTATATGTGTCGGTCGCTCGAAGGTCCAGATCCTCCGCTATGGCTCGGAGTGCGTCACCCTCCGGGAGGAGACCATCGAGGAATGAGGTAGTGACCTCGTTTGGGAACGGGCGAGGCGAGACCGGCAACGAGAGTGAGAGTACGGGCGTACCTAGTTCGTACGTCCGAAGGGCCGAGGCGCTGTAGGTTAAGCGGAGGCGACGATTTCGGGTTCTCTCAATACGCGCAACCTCTTCGCCGTACAGCCAGATTGCCAGCCCATCGGACATCACCAATCCTGTTTTTGGAGCGTGATTCGCACCCCGAGGGCCCTGAGCGTTCTGAGCAGCCTCCGTAACTGCTCGGTTTCGAGGCCGTGCTCCATCTCGACAATGTACTGGCGGTTCAGACCCATCTTCTCCGCCAATTCTGCTTGCGTCAGGTGCGCTTCTTGCCGGAAATGACGGAGCGCTTGACCAAGCGATCGAGCATCATATATCCGGTAAGTACTGTCGATCTGTGGCTCGGTGTCCGTTGTCTCCATATCCTGACATTACCACAGAATACACGAAAGTAAAGATTTGCGGACATTCATGCAAAGACGCGACATGTCAGAATATCGCGACACGTGCGGATCCCATCTAGATGCTTCCTGTGCCAGACCCGCCTCTAGTTGATTTGCTCTGCCAGCTCGATGATCATTCCCTCTGGCCCACGGACGTAGCACAACTTATAGCTGTCTTCAAACTGTTGTATCTCACTGAACGTTTCCGCGCCGTTCTTTTTCAGCCTGGCAACAACAGCTTCGATATCTTCGACCACGAATGCAATATGCCGGATACCCAGGGTATTTGCAGAAGGCTGCTGAATAGCCCTGTCATCCGATGGCGAATAGAACGTGATGAGCTCGATATTGGCCTGACCATCGGGCGTCCGCAGCATGACAAATGCAACCTTGACGCCATCAAGCCCGACCACCCGATCAATCCACGCGGCCGCCAATTCTCCTTCCCCCAGCACCTCAAGTCCGAAGTCGATGAAGAACGCTTTGGCGGCGGCGAGGTCGCGTACGATGACCCCCACATGATCGATGCGCTGAATCTTCATATCGCATACTTCCTACTCCTCATACCTTAGAGAAGAGCGGAGCAAAAGCAAATGTAGGCGACCCATCAAGTGCGTAGCTACCTTGTGCGCCCTTTTCAGCCCGGCGTGGTTACCGCCAGAAGTTGTGGGTGCGACCAAGTTCCGAGCGTTTTGGGCGAGGCAGGGGGCGAGCGGTTCGCGCTGGGGGCCGTCTTCGTCTATCAACTGACCCTTTGCTGCCGCCACGAGCACGACCTCGATCTCCGGGTGGGCCTGGCCCCCTTCCTCAAGGCGGCGTGAGGAATTATGACCGGGCCTCATCTAAGCAGAGTCCCCGTCGCTGACGCTCTACGTCACCGCAATGAGGTCAGAATTGGTGCGGTCGAGAGGACTCGAACGCACTCCTCACTCACAATGCGCGCTCGAGACCAGTCGCGGTGCCATTTTTGTCGTCGGGATCGACTCGATTTTGCGGGCGCTACAGGGCGCCTCGTGATTTGGTACCCGATTCCTCAATGGGGATGTGAATATGCGTGTGCTGGCGACACATGAAGGTAGACATGCCGAAGCTCGTGTTCGCTCGATGGTTGCAGGAAGAGCAAGAAAAACGGCGACATCGAGTTGCACCGCTTGATGCGACCCATAGAAGTGCCGAATACGATCGGCAACGTTTCCACACCGCTCGATATCAAGATGCGATAGAACGGCGTTTCACAATTACCCGCACCGCCTGGATAAGTTCCTTCCCGCCGAGGAGCAACACCGCAGTATAGGCAC